>DATIOH010000050.1:0-8468 GCA_035473375.1 Nocardioidaceae bacterium
GCGCGCACCGCGGCCAACTCGTCTACACCGGCGAGGACTACCCGTGGGGACCGTTCGGTCGAGCGGACGACCTGCTGGCCACGAAGGCCGTGCGGGCCGGGCTCGGCGTGCGAACTGGCATCACAGAGCTGTCGAACTTCCACCTGTCACAGACGCCTGCGTACGGCTCGCACGTGCTGCCGAACGGCCACCTCGGGATCCGGCCGCCGCCGCCGACGGGGTCGTTCGGCCGGGTGACCGCGACGGAGAACGAGTGCTTCGTCGACTGCGGCTATCACGCGCAGCACCTGCGATACGCGGTCGAGATGGCCAACCTGAAGGCGCTCCAGCTGCGGATGAACTGGCTGTACGTTGTGCCGCACCCGTCGAGGCTCGCTGCCTTCGCCGCTCATTGGCGCTGGGTCAGGCTGTCGCTCGGGCATCGCGCCGCTGACTCCGCCGACGCGTGGGCCGCGCTCCGGACGGCGAGCGACGAGTTCTGGCAGCACCGCGCCCCGCCGTTCGGGCCGCACGGACGCACGTGGCGAAACCGGCCGTGGGTGCGCAACTACGAGCGCTTCCTCGTGCAGCGCGACGTCGCTCCGCACGCAGTCGCGCATCGGAGCCGGGCAAGCGTCTACCGGCAGGAGATCGAGTCGGACAACGGAGTCTCGTACGAGGGCCTGCGCACGAGACTCAGCCGCGGCGACGACGCACTCGCGTTCGATCTCGCTCCCGGCTTCCTCGGCGGACGCGGGCGTGCCGACGTGCTGGTCAAGGTGACCTATCTCGATCGCGGGCACGGACGTTGGTGGGTTCGGTACGTGGGCGGGCACACCCCGGCGGTTCGGCTGCAGGGATCTGGCCGCTGGCTGACGGCGACCTTCCGGATCGATCGCTTCGCGGCTCGCGACCGGCTGCCCGGCGGCACCGACTTCTGGCTGACAACCCGTGGATCTGATCTCACCGCCCGCTTCGTGCGGGTGGTCAAGCTGCACGCTTCCTAGCTCCTAAGACCCTGTCCAGAGTGCCCCCAAACTGGCTCCACTTTGGGTCGATCTGGGACCCCAAACTGGCTCCACTTTGGGATGATCTGGGACCCCAGACTGGCTCCACTTTGGGATGATCCGGGACGCCAAACTGTCTCCACTTTGGTATGGGCCTGGTCTGAGGTCGAGGATGCGGACGGCGTTGTCGCGGTAGACGCGCGACAAGAGGTCGTCCGGCAGTCTGACGCCGCTGATCCGCCACCTGCCCTGCGGCGGAATCGTCGGCTGTCCGCTCTCGTCGGCGTCGGCGTGGTACGCGAAGTGCTCGTCGTCGGTCTCGAGGAACCGCCACCACCGCCGGTACTCGTCGAGGTCGGGCGGGTAGCAGTCGCTGCCGAACACCACCCGGTCGGGAAACGACTCGACCAGGCGCCGGAACGCCCGCGGCTGGCGGCCGATCTCGCCGAGCCGCCCTCCGGTGTCGACATTCCAGTTGGGTCGCCGGGCCAGCATGTCGCCCACGGCCTGCAGGTTCTCGGAGTAGCACCCGACGTGCGCGCCCACGAAGGTGGTGTCTGGGCATGACGCGACGAGCCGCTCTAGAGCCGCGATGAGCTCGTCGAACGTCGGGTGCTCCGGCCCGCCGAACCACCACTCCGGCATGGTCCCCAGCTCGTCGAGCCGCTCGTTGTGCTCGTCAAGCGGATCGAAGAACGCCACCGGGTCCGCGGTATGGATTAGCACCGGCAGGCCGAGCTCGCCCGCGACACGAAGGGCTGCGACGACGCGTGCGTCGTCCGGCATGACCAGACGACCGGACCCGTCGCGGACGCTGAGGCCGAGGTCCTTCCATACCTTGACGCCGCGAGCCCCCTGGGAGGCCGCGACATGGAGCTGCGCGGCGAGCGTCTCTCCGGCTTCGGCGTCGTCGGGCGACCCCGAGTCGGTCAGGGCCGACCAGTCGAGATGGCAGAACGTCACGAACCTGCCTGGGTGAGCGAGGTCGTATCGCTCGAGGTTCATCGCAAGATCGTCGTCCCAGCGACCGTCGAGGTTGACGAGGGTCTGGACGCCAGCCTCGTCGAGGCCGCCGACGAGTTCGGAGACGGTGCCGCCGAGCCATTGCGACGAGGGAGACAGCCAGCGGCCGATGTGGTTGTGGATGTCGACGACGGGGAAGCGTGGCCGATCGACGACGGTCTCGGGCACGACCAATGCGGGTCGCGGGCACCAGCGCGCGACCGGGAGCTCGGCCGCGCTGACCGACTCGTCCGTCCCGGCGCGCATGCGCCCATCGTGCGGCACCGCCTGATCGCATCGCGCACGTGCGCACCGCAGTTTGCGCGTTTGCCCGCATGTCTGGACACCGAATGCGCACTCGCGGCTGACTATTTCTCGTGAGCTTCGTCGCGGATGAGATCCGCAGCCAGCCTGAGGTGTGGCGGCGTGCTGCGGCGATGGCAGACGGATCGAGCGCTGTCGCCGCGGCGATGCCGGCCGCAGGCGCACGAGCACTCGTCATTGGATGCGGGACGTCGGCGTTCGTTGCGCAGAGCATGGCCTGGCTTCGCGAACTGGCTGGCCTCGGCGACACCGACTGGGCGTTCGCCTCTGAGCTTCCGCCCTTGCGGCGTTACGACCACCTCATTGCCGTGAGCCGGTCGGGTCGGACGACCGAGGTGATGCAGGCGCTTGACGCGGTGCCCGCGACGACGAGCACCGCGATCACGGCCGAGCCGGACTCGCCCGTCGCCGCCCGATGCGACCACGTGGTCGACCTGTCGTTCGCGGACGAGCTGTCGGTGGTGCAGACGCGTTTCCCTGCCAGCCTCCTCGTGCTGTGGCGGGCCGTCACGGGCGACCGGATCGACCGCGCCCTCGACGACTGCACTCATGCTCTTGCCGAGCCGATCGGGCTCGACCTCGGGCGCTACGACCACTTCGTGTTCCTCGGTCGCGGCTGGACGATCGGTCTCGCCCACGAGGCCGCGCTGAAGATGCGCGAGAGCGCGCAGGCGTGGTCCGAGAGCCACCCCGCTCTCGACTACCGCCACGGCCCGATCTCGGCCGCGCACGAGGGGTCGCTCATCGTCTCGCTCGGCGGCGTCGACGCAGACCTGCTCGACGACGCCCGGGTGACCGGCGCGACGGTGCTCGACCCCGATCTCGACCCATTGGCTCGGCTCGTCGTCTGCCAGCGACTCGCCGTCAGCGCGGGGGAGGCGCGCGGACTCGACGTCGATCATCCGCGCCACCTCACCCGATCCGTGATTCTGGAGCCTGGCAGC
Source organism: Nocardioidaceae bacterium (assembly GCA_035473375.1). GTDB lineage: Bacteria > Actinomycetota > Actinomycetes > Propionibacteriales > Nocardioidaceae > DATIOH01. The sequence goes on from DATIOH010000050.1 coordinate 3,257, forward strand.
TAGGGAGGATGGCCTCGATGCGAGTCCGACGGAACCGGCAGCACCGACGAAACATGGCGGTGGTCGCGGCGATGGGGGCGGTCGTCCTGGTGGCGAGCGCATGCTCGTCGTCGACCGACACGTCAGGCACGACCAAGGTCACGACGCTTGATCCCGACGCCAAGGTGACGATCACGTGGTGGACGGGGCAGGCCGCCGACGCCGAGAAGCTGCTCGAGAAGCTCGCGGGACAGTATGAGTCTGAGCACCCCAACGTCACGATCGACGCGTCCGCGGGTGCGGCGACCACCGACGACCTGTTGCAGAAGCTGCAGACCGGCTTCGCCTCGGGCGAGTACCCCGACATCTCGTACGCCTACGGCAGCTGGGCGAGTCAACTCGGCGCGTCCGGTCGCACGCTCGACATCTCCGACCAGGTCAATGCGGCCGGCTCCGGATGGGACGAGTTCCCCGAGGCGGCACGCCTGACGGCGAGCCCGGACGGCGTCGTCATCGGCCTCCCAGCCGTCGTCGACAACCTCGGTCTCATCTACAACACGAAGCTGTTCGACGCTGCGGGCCTCGACTACCCGACGAACGACTGGACCTGGGACGACTTCCGGACCGCGGCGAAGGCGCTGACCGACTCCTCGCGCAACCAGTACGGCACGGCGTACCCGGTCAGCGGCACCGAGGACACGACCTGGCGATTCTGGCCGCAGGTGTGGCAGAACGGCGGCGAGGTGCTCGACGCCGACGGCCAGCCGGCGTTCAACTCGCAGGCCGGCGTCGACGCCCTCGAGATGTGGCGCCAGATGGCCGTCGAGGACAAGAGCGTCTACCTCGACCAGAACGGCGAGAAGTACGCCCCGAGCTTCGCGTCCGGCAACATCGGCATGATCATCAGCGGGCCGTGGGAGCTGTACAACCTCAAGCAGGCCGGGACCGACTACGGAGTGACATTCCTCCCCGGCACGGACGGCAGCCACCAGACGATCTCTGGCCCCGATGTCTGGGTGATGCTCGACCATAACGACCCCGACCGCGCAGCCGCGACGTACGACTTCATCAATTGGCTGACCGAGCCGGCGCAGGACGTCAAGTGGAACGTGGCTTACGGCAACCTGCCGCTGCGCGAGTCGGCTGCGTCGACGCCGCAGTTCCAGGCGTTCGTGAAGGAGTACCCGGGTGGCGATGTCTTCTTCGAGAATCTGAACAACGCCACCACGCCGCGGCCGACCGTGATCGGCTACACCGAGATGTCGAGCGCTGTCGCCGACGCCATCGACCGTGTCCTGCTCGCCAACGCCGATCCGAAGGAGGAGCTCGACAAGGCTGCCGACGCCTCGAAGGTGGCCCTGGCGCAGTAGCCCCGGTGCGCACGACTCCAGCGAAGCCTTCGACACAGACCCGACGAGCGATCCACGAGGTGTATTGATGCAGGTGGCGGTCGACAGCCGGCCCGACGTCAGTCGGAGGCGGACCGCGCGCGGCCCCCGGCGTCGGCCGAGCTCGAACGCGCCGATGCGGACGCGGCTCACGTCGCACCTGACCGGATGGTCGTTCGTGCTACCGGCCTCGGTGATCGTGGTCGGGTTGTCGATCTTCCCGGCGGGCTGGGCGTTCCTGATCAGCCGGCAGAAGACCGACCTGATCTCGCCTGCGCAGTCGGTCGGGTGGGCCAACTATCGGCTGATGCTCGACGACCCCGGTGTCTGGGCGGCCGTGCGGCACACGCTGTTCTTCGCAACGCTGTACGTGCCGCTGTCGATCGTTGGCGGACTGCTGCTCGCGGTCGCACTGAACCGGCCGCTGCGCTTCCAGTGGTTCTACCGAACCTGCATCTTCGTGCCGTTCGTCGCGTCGGCCGCGGCCACCGGAATCCTCGCGAACTTTGTGTTCGACCCCGACTTCGGACTGGCGAACAACGCGCTGCGGATTCTGGGACTGCCGAAGCAGGGCTTCCTGACCGACACCAACCAGGCGATGCTCGTCCTCGTCCTCATCTCGCTGTGGGGATCGATCGGATTCAACGTCGTCGTCTACCTGGCCGCGCTGCAAGACGTGTCGCATGACACCGTCGAGGCGGCGATCGTCGACGGCGCCTCCGGGTGGCAGGTCTTCCGCTACGTGATCGTGCCGGAGCTCCGGCCTGTCACCGTCTTCATCGCGGTCTGGCAGGCGATCGAGGCGATGCAGCTCTTCGACCTCGTCTACACGACGACGAAGGGGCAGCCGCTCGACTCGACGGTGACGATCGTCTACTACCTGTACCAGCAGGCGTTCCAGTTCTTCCACTACGGATACGGATCGGCAATCGCGTACGGCGTCTTCGTCGTGACGATGGCGATCACGGCGTTCATGATCTGGTACTCCCGCCGGTCCGGGATGGAGGCGTTCTGATGGCCGTCGTCGCGCCCCGGCGCCGCTGGCTTCCGTTCTCGGGCTGGCATCTGCTGCTGATGCCGACGGCGCTGCTGTTCGCGCTGCCTCTGGTGTGGATGATCCTCACGTCGTTCATGCCCGACGGCGACATCAACAGGTTCCCGCCGAGGTTCATCCCGTCCCGGATCAGCTTCACCGGCTATCACGATCTGTTCAACGACTCCGACATCGCCCGCTGGCTGATCAACTCGGCGATCGTGTCGATCGTCGCCGTCGTCTCGCATCTCGTGCTGTGCAGTCTGGCCGGATACGGCTTCGCCCGGCTGCGGTTCGCCGGCCGCACGCTGACGTTCTTCTTGATCGTCGCCACGATCATGGTGCCGATCCAGCTGCTGATGATTCCGACCTTCATCATGTTCAGCCGCATCGGCGTCATCGACACCCTGCCCGCGGTGATCATCCCGTGGCTCGCGAGCGCCTTTGGGACCTTCTTGATGCGGCAGTTCTTCCTTGCGCTTCCGGTCGAGCTGGAGGACGCGGCGAGGCTCGACGGCTGCAACCGGCTGCAGCTGTTTGTCCGCATCGTCTTGCCGCTCGCTCGCCCCGCGCTGGCCACCCTGGCCATCTTCACCCTGCTCGGCGCGTGGAACGACCTCATCTGGCCGCTGATCGCGATCAACAACGACAAGTGGTACACCGTGCAGCTCGGACTCGCGAACTTCCAGGGCATGCGCCGCACTGAGTGGTCGCTGCTGATGGCCGGCAACGTCATGGCCACCCTTCCGCTGCTGGTCGGCTTCGTCATCGCGCAGCGCCACTTCGTCGCCACGATGACCTTCACCGGTCTCAAGGGCTGATCTCGGGCTGGGCTGGTCTGCACCAAGATCCGACGTCTAGCACGCCAGACTCCACAGAGCGTCATGGCGATCTGGATGTCGGATCTTGATGCTGGCCGGATGTGACGCGGGCGCGCTCGCTGGGTATCTTGATATCAAGACATCTGGCCCGGCGTGCAGATCCTGCAGCGACCATGGCCGTCCGATCCGAATCGCGGGAGTGCGTACGCCATGGCGAAGATCAAGGTCCAGAACCCCATCGTCGAGATCGACGGCGACGAGATGACCCGCATCATCTGGCAGTTCATCAAGGAGCGGCTGGTCCACCCGTACCTCGACGTCGACCTGCTCTACTACGACCTCGGCATCGAGAACCGCGACGCCACCGACGATCAGGTCACCGTCGACGCCGCCAACGCGATCAAGCAGCACGGCGTCGGCGTCAAGTGCGCGACCATCACGCCTGACGAGGCGCGCGTCGAGGAGTTCGGCCTCAAGAAGATGTGGCTCTCACCGAACGGCACGATCCGCAACATCCTCGGCGGCGTCGTGTTCCGCGAGCCGATCATAATCAGCAACATCCCGCGCCTGGTGCCGACCTGGACGAAGCCGATCGTGATCGGTCGTCACGCCCACGGCGACCAGTACCGCGCCACCAACTTCAAGGTGCCCGGCCCGGGCACGGTGACGATCACCTACACGCCGAGCGACGGCAGCGAGCCGATCGAGCACGAGGTCGTCCAGATGCCTGAGGACGGCGGGGTCGTCATGGGGATGTACAACTTCAATAAGTCGATCGCCGACTTCGCGCGGGCGTCGTTGTCGTACGGCCTCCAGCGCGGCTACCCGGTCTATCTGTCGACGAAGAACACGATCCTGAAGGCCTACGACGGCGCCTTCAAAGACATCTTCGCCGAGGTCTTCGAGGCGGAGTACAAGGCCGACTTCGAGGCGGCTGGGCTGACGTACGAGCACCGGCTGATCGACGACATGGTCGCGGCGGCCCTCAAGTGGGAGGGCGGCTATGTCTGGGCGTGCAAGAACTACGACGGCGACGTGCAGAGCGACACCGTCGCGCAGGGATTCGGATCGCTCGGCCTGATGACGTCCGTGCTGATGACGCCCGACGGCAAGACCGTCGAGGCGGAGGCAGCGCACGGCACGGTGACCCGTCACTATCGCCTGCACCAGCAGGGCAAGCCGACGTCGACCAACCCGATCGCCTCGATCTACGCCTGGACCGGCGGCGTCAAGCACCGCGGCAAACTCGACGGCACGCCGGACGTCACAGCGTTCGGCGAGGCGCTCGAGCAGGTCTGCGTCGAGACGGTCGAGCAGGGCAAGATGACGAAGGACCTCGCGCTGCTTGTCGGGCCCGACCAGGAGTTCCTCACCACCGAGGAGTTCCTCGCCGCCCTCGACGACAACCTCGCCGCCAAGCTCGCCTGACTGGCCGGGACAGCATCAGGGCTTGCGGGCGGTGACCAAGCTGGTCGCCATCCAAGGCCCGCCGTACCAGTACCGCCAACCCAGACCGCGCCGCTCGACGTCGACGGCGCCGAGGCGGCGCAGTTCCTCTTCGTACTCCTTGGCCGCCTGGATGTCGGTGATCACCAGCCGTCCGCCGGCCCGCAAGACGCGGAACGCCTCGCGTACTGCGATCGCGCGCAACGACGCGCTCTTGACGTTGTGGATTGCCAGCGCGCTCACGACCAGATCGGTCGAGTCGTCGGCCAACGGGAGGTTCGTCATGTTGGCCGTCTCGAGCGCGACCCAGATGCCGCAGAAGCGCGACATCGCCCAGCCATAGAGCCCGTAGTCGACGATCTCCTGCACCCCCGCCGGGTCGAGCGAGCCGAACCCCTGGGCGACCGTGTCGCTCTGCACGTCGCCGTCGTAGTTCTTGCAGGCCCAGACGTAGCCGCCCTCCCACTTCAGCGCGGACGCGACCATGTCGTCGATCAGGCGGTGCTCGTACGTCAGCCCGGCCGTCTCGAAGTCGGTACGGAACT
>DATIOH010000051.1:0-12589 GCA_035473375.1 Nocardioidaceae bacterium
ACGGGCCAACGTCGTCCTCGCCCTCCCGCGGGTCTGCTGGTTTGCCAACCAGCTGCGCAGGCACCGCAGATCGATCGCGCCGACGTGCTCGATGTGCAGCCGCGACGCGTGCTCAAGGAGGTCGGTGATGTCGCCGACATAGGCCCGCACCGTGTGCGGAGTCAGGTCGCGCTGGGACGTGAGGAAGCGCTCGAACTCGAGGAGCGCCGCACTGAGCTCGGCCGATACGCCGCTCTGCTCGTCGACGGTCACCTCTCGATCGTGCCATCCGGACCCCTCGACAGCGGTCAGCCACGCTCGCCGCCCGGCGGCGACGCCAGCGCCCAGCCTCGGCCGCACCGCACAACGAGGCCGCGCCGTTCGAGTTCGCGCAGCTCCGACGCAGCCGCCGATGGGCGCACACCGGCCTCTCGGGCGACGGTCTCGGCGGGGACGGCCCACCCTGCCGGCACGCCGTCGAGCACGCGCCGCGTGTCGGCGGGCAGGGAATCCTCGGCGCGATCGGCGGCCGGCCACCGCTCTCGGCGCGTCGCCTCGATCGGCCCCACCTGGGCGACTATCTCCGACGCCTCGGTAATCAGCACGGTCTCCGGCTCGCGCAGCAGCTCATGGACGCCGGCCGACGCCATCGACGTCACCAGCCCGGGCACGCCCATGACTGACCGGCCGAGGTCGCGCGCCCAGCGGGCGGTGCTGAGGGAGCCGCTTCGCAGTGCCGCCTCGACGACGACCGTGCCGGCCGAGAGGGCCGCGATCAGTCTGTTGCGGACCAAGAACCGGCTCTTGGTCGGCGCGGCCCCCGGGGCCGCCTCGCTGACCAGCAGGCCCGAATCGGCGATGTCGCGAAGCAGCGCAGCGTTGCCGGAGGGGTATGCGCGGTCGACGCCACCGGCGAGAACGGCGACGGTCGGCTGGCCGCACGCCAACGCGCCTCGGTGGGCAGCCGCGTCGATTCCGTACGCGCCGCCCGAGACGAGCGTCCATCGCAGCCCGGCACAGGCGAACGCGAGGTCGCGGGCGACCTGCTCGCCGTAGGCCGTGGCTGCGCGAGAGCCGACGATCGCGACGGACTGCTCGGTGACGGTGGCAAGGTTGGCCGCGCCGCGCACCCAGAGACCGAGCGGAGCCGGGTTCCAGCGTCCGCCGCCGCCGTGAGTGTCGAGGTCGCCGAGCGTCGACGGCCACTCGGGATCGCCCGGTGCGACATAGCGGGCGCCGACGGCGGCCGCCGTGTCGAGCAGTCGCTCGTCGTCGGTCCGCCGAGCTCGTGCTCTCCAGTCGCCGAACCGTGACTGCTCGTCGGGCGACGCCGACAGGATCCGCTCGAGAACAGCGATCGCAGGGAACTGCGAGAGCAGCTGGGCCGCAACCGGATCGCCGGGCTCGAAGACGCCGCTGAGCCAGATGCGGGCACGCGTCTCGGGATCGTCGGCAGTCACGGGCTGCGCCGCCTGGACTGAATCGGGCCTCCGACTGTGCCGTCGGTGCGCAACCGGAGCGCGTCGACGACATGTCCGGCCGTCGGCTCCGCCTCCGCCTGAAGGTCGGCGAGAGTCCACGCGAGTCTGGCGACCCGGTCTGCGCCGCGCTGGGTGAGGCGACCGTCGGCGACGCTGTCCTCGATGAGCGTCGCAGCCTCGATGCCGATCGGGGCCCGCCTGCGGAACTCGACGGCAGGCACGTCTGCATTCGACTGCCAGGGCAGGTCGTCGTAGCGGACTCGCTGCCGTAGCCGTGCCGCCAGCACCCGATCGGCAACCGCGGCGCTCGTGTCGTCGTCGCCGACGGGCGACCGCATCTCCGCCCGCGAGACCGGCGCGACCGTCTGCGTGATGTCGACTCGGTCGCGGATCGGCCCGCTGATGCGTGCCTGATAGCGCCGCAGACGGTCCGGTGGGCATCGACATTGGGCGCCCTTGCCGTAGCCATAGCCACACGGGCAGGGGTTCGCGGCGAGGATCAGCTGGAAGCAGGCGGGGAACCATGCGGCTGCGTCGGCCCGCCGGATGCAGATCTGTCCGCTCTCGAGCGGCTGTCGCAGCGCGTCGTGGACGCTCGGCTTGAACTCGGGCGCCTCGTCCATAAAGAGAACGCCGAGGTGCGCGAGGCTGATGGCGCCTGGTCGGATCACCTTGCTGCCGCCGCCGACGACGGAGGCGACCGTGTCGTTGTGGTGCGGAGCCAGGAACGGCGGACGGACAAGGCGCGGCTCGTCGCGCGAGAGCATGCCCGCGACAGAGTGGATCTTGCTGACCTCGATGGACGCGCGCACCGACAGATCGGGCAGGAGTCGCGGAAACCGCTCGGCGAGCATCGTCTTGCCGGCGCCGGGCGGCCCGACGAGTGACAGGTGATGACCGCCCGCCGCCGCGACCTCGACGCACCAGCGAGCCGCAGCCTGCCCGCGGACGTCAGCCAAGTCGAGTGACTCGACCCGCGGGCCAGGCCGACTGCGCGGGCGTGGCTCAGGCTCGGAGACGGCGGGTGGCTCGTCAGGCGGCGGCTTTCCGGCCAGGAGGGCGACGCACTCGCGCAGTGATCGGACGGCGACGACCTCGGCGCCGTCGACGAGTCGGGCCTCGGCGAGATTGTGGGCGGCGACAATGATGCGGTCGAAGCCGAGGTCGACGGCGGCGACGACCGCTGGGAGCACGCCGGTCACCGCACGCACCCTGCCGTCGAGGGCCAGCTCGCCAAGAACGACGACGTGTGCGAGACGGTTCGGCTCGAGCTTCTCGTTCGCGGCAATCAGCGAAAGCGCGATCGCGAGGTCGTAGTGCGATCCGACCTTGCGGACGTCGGCTGGATACATCGCCACGGTGACCCTGCGATCGGGCCACTCCTCACCGCTGTTGACGATCGCCGCCCGGCATCGGTCGCGCGATTGAGCGACGACGTTGTCGGGTAGCCCGGTGAGCGCCCAGCCGGGAACGCCGTTGTGAACGTCGGCCTCGATGGTGACGAGTGAGCCGGAAATGCCCTCCAGCGCGATCGAGTGCACGCGTGCTGTCGCCATCACGACACTCCGACGAGGTGTTCGACGCGACGGCCCTGCCGGGACAACTCGACGCTGACGACGTCGATGCGAAGCCGAAGGCCGCCACGGCCGTGAGCCCGCGACCAAGCCGCGCCCAGGCGATACAGCCGCTCGGCCTTCACGGGGGTGATCGCCTCGACGGGCGTCCCGTAGCGGTCGCCACGGCGTGTTTTGACCTCGCACACCACGACCAGGCCCGATGAGCCCGCCACGATGTCGATCTCGCCCTGGGAGCATCTCCAGTTACGGTCGAGAATCTCAAGCCCCGCGGACTCCAACGCCCGCACCGCGAGCCGTTCGCCGTACGCTCCGAGCGCCCGGCGCTGCGCATAGGTCGCCGACATCTCGCATCACCTCCGCGAACCAGCCTGGCCGGGCGGCGTTGCGACGCTGACCGCGAGCGCGCATCTGTGGAATGCGACACGAGTCACGCGTCGTTGGGGATGACGACCGCCGAGCAGATTGTTGGATAGGTTGCGGGCAGTCGGTCGACTGCGCCGATCAACCGGGTCAAGCTGAGCCGTGAGAGAGCCGTGAAAGCCGACGAACAGCACGACGGAACGCGCTCGACCTGGCGTCGGACCGCGCCGGAGCGGCACACAGACATCACGATCGTCCAGCAATGGGTGATGTCGTCGTTAGCGCTGGTGACCGTCGAGCATCTGGCGACCGGCCTGGTGATCCTCGCGGCGATGATGGATCCCTCGCGCCGCGGCGACCGGATCGGCCTGCTCATCAACGCAGCGGTGATCGGTGTGCTCGGAGTGATTGGGTTCCGGCTGATCCACAAGAAGCGTTGGCTCACTGCATGGCTGCTGCTCGGGACGATTCCGTCTCTGGTCGGGGCCTACCTCATCTTCTGGCGGTAGCGGATACCGAGAAGCCGGCTGGCAACGAACCCGGGAGCGATCGCGTCCGGATACTCGCTAGACCACTCGTCCTCAGATCCGTACGTTTCCCGGGTGGCAACACGCGCAGTCAACGAGTCCGCCGCGGAGCTCGCCGCAGTCGACAGTTAGCTGTATCGACCGGGCACTCGGCCCGTCAGGGCTTGGGCGGCTCGAGGTCGGCCTTCGAGAGCTCCTCGATGTTGACGTCCTTGAAGGTCAGCACCTTGACGTTCTTGGCGAACCGAGCGGGGCGATACATGTCCCACACCCAGGCGTCCGACATCGTCACCTCGAAGTATGCGTCACCCGCCTCGGCGCGGACCGCGAGGTCGACGGCGTTGCAGAGGTAGAACCGGCGGTCGGTCTCGACGACGTACTTGAAGATGCCCACCACGTCGCGGTACTCGCGATAGAGGTGGAGCTCCATCTCAGTCTCGTACTTCTCGAGGTCTTCAGCGCTCATGTCGCCACCCTCCCGGACGTTGCCGCCTCGAACGTTCTTCCGTCGTCATCGCAGACCTGGCCGTCGTCGACACTGGCCGCGTAGACCTCGCGACCGTCGACTCGGCGAACGTTGACGAATCTGCGTCGATGCTGCGGGCACGGGCCATGCCGCATCAGCGCCTCCTGGTGCTCGCGGGTGACATACCCCTTGTGGACTGCGAAGTCGTAAGCCGGGTACTCGTCATGCATCGTCGTCATCATGCGGTCGCGCGTCACCTTGGCCACGACCGACGCCGCCGCGATGCAGCCGGCGACCCGGTCGCCCTTCCACACGGCGAGGCCGGGGACTCCGAGGCCGTCGACGGGGAAGCCGTCGGTCAGGACGTAACTCGGCCGATGCGAGAGCCGCGCGAGGGCGCGGCGCAGAGCCTCGACATTCGCCACGTGCATGCCGAGCTGGTCGCACTCGTGCGACTCGATCACGACCACCGTCCAGTCAAGGGCTCGTCGCATGATCTGCGTGTAGCACCGCTCGCGGGCCTTCTCGGTCAGCAGCTTGGAGTCTGCGAGGCCGGGGACGATGCCGCTGGCCCCGTCGGGGAGGATCACCGCCGCGGCGACGAGCGGTCCGGCGCAGGCGCCGCGTCCGGCCTCGTCGACGCCCGCGATCGGTGCCAGTCCGACCCGGCGGAGCGCACGCTCGTAGCCGTAGAGGCCGGCGTCTTTGCGGACCGTGCTGCCGCGTGGGAGTGGTGTCATGAGCGTCACGCAGGCCGACGCTATGGTGCGCCCGACTCGGATCCCGACACAGGCTTAATGATGCCCCTCGCGGGCGGGTCCTGCCCGTCGGGGACGTCGTCGTAGGCGTCTGGCACATGCAGCCAGGCGATGTCGCTAGCCGGCCAGATGACCGCGAAGGCACGGCCAGTCACGAGGCTCTCGGGGACGAACGCGTCCTGACCCTCTTGCAGGTGACGCGACGAGTCGCCGGAGACATACCGGTTGTCGCCCAGCACGAAGAGGTGGTCGGCGGGCACGACGACGTCGAACGAGATGTTGTCGGCCCGGTGCGTGCCCGGCTTGATGAAGTCGGACTCGTCGACCTCGACTCCGTTGATGACGAGGTGGTTGTGCTCGCAGCAGACGACGTGGTCGCCCGGGAGGCCGATCACCCGCTTGACGAGGTGCTCGTGCCCGGACGCGGGCAGCACGCCGACGAACTCGAGGGCTTTGCGGATTCCGCTCGGCGGCGGCGGCTGCTCGCTTGACGGGATCCAGTTGCCCGGGTCTTCGAACACGACCACCTCGCCGCGGCTGATGCCGCCGATGCGGCTCACCAAGATGCGGTCCTGCAGCTGGATCGTCGGAAGCATCGAGCCGGACGGGACGAAGAAAGCCTGCACGACGAACGCTCGGAGGAGGGCCGACGCGATCAGCGCGACGACGACCACGATGGCGACCTCGCGCACCACGACGAGGAGTCGGCTGAGGCCGGACTTCTTGCGCGGGCCGCGGCGGTCGCGGACCGGATCGGGCGGCATCGCCCCGGTCGCCTTGCTCCCCTCGGGCGCCGTCGAGCCAGAGCCGACGGACGCACGCGCAGCGTCGGTTCGGCGGGCGCGTTGGTCCGACTCGGCGGCCTCGTCGACGGCGGGCTGCACCGCTGTGCCGTCGCTCGCAGTCGCCTCTGGAGCCGGGTGGCGGCCGCTCTCGTCGTCGGTCATGAAGCCGACGTCTGGTCGGAGCTCGCCGAAGACGCGGCGGAATCAGGCTTGCGGCGGAGCCGACGATAGAGCGGAGGCATCGCTATCAACGCTAACCCCGGCATGCCTAGGGAGGTCACAAGACCCGCCGCCTGGTCGAGCTCGGGATTGTCGAACGTGCCTGGCCGGTGCACGAATCCGAATCGGTCGAGCGGCCACACCACCACGAACACCTTGCCGACGACGTCGTCGACCGGGATGAAGCCGCCGCCGGGATCGCCGACGTGGGCGCGCGAGTCGGCAGAGTGCTCGCGATTGTCACCCATGACCCAGAGCCTGTCGGCCGGGACGACGTACGACCACGACCCGTCGCACGCTTGCACCGGGAGCGTCACGTAAGACGACTCCGACAGCTTCACGTCGTTGACGTAGACACTGCCCGTGCGGCAGGCCACGGTGTCGCCGCCCACCCCGATCACTCGCTTCACGAGGTGACCGCCTGTCGGGTAAAGGCCGACGACCGACAGGGCCTTCGTAACCGGATTTGTCGGCTTCTCGCCGTCCTCTTCGCCGAGCCAGTTGGCGGGGTCGTCGAAGACGACGATGTCGCCGCGGTGGATGTCGCCCCACCAGTAGGACATCTTCTCGACCAGGATCCGGTCGTCGACCTTGAGCGTGTCGCGCATCGAGCCGGACGGGATGTAGAACGCCTGGACGAAGAACGTCTTGATGAGGAGGGCGAGGACGATCGCTGTGCCGAGCAGCAAGACGGTCTCTTGCCAGACCGGCATCGGACGGCGCGCCGACGGCCTCTTCTTGCGGCGTCCGGTGCGGGCGCCCGACGACGACGACGGCTCGCGAGGAACCGACGGTGCAGACGTGTGCTCCGCGTCGAATCGACCGCCGGCGGCTGCGTCGGGGCGGCCCTCGGACGCAGCGTCGCCGATCGAGGTCACGCCGCGAGCCTAATGCGGCCTACTGAGCGCTGACCGGTCAACGCGACGCCGGGGCGTCGCGCTTCTCCTTGATTTTGGCGGCCTTGCCGCGCAGATTGCGCAGGTAGTAGAGCTTTGCGCGGCGAACGTCGCCGCGGGTCACGACCTCGATCGAGTCGATGATCGGCGTGTGGAGGGGGAACGTGCGCTCAACCCCGACGCCGAAGCTGACCTTGCGGACGGTGAAGGTACGGCCCACGCCCGAGCCCTGGACGCGGATGCAGATGCCTTGGAAGACCTGGATGCGGGAGCGAGTGCCCTCGACGACCTTCACGTGGACCTTGAGCGTGTCGCCAGCCCGGAATTCAGGGATGTCGTCGCGAGCAATGCTTGCGCCGAGCGCGTCAATGGTGTTGGTCATGTCGATCGCTTCCTTCGCCAGTGCCACAGGTCACCCACGGGATGAGTGTCGAGTTGTGGGCTGCATCGACCTTGACGACTCATACCCCTGTGGCAGCTGAGTCGGTCGCGCGCCAACGCACAAGTCTGCCACACCCAGCGTCCCCCCAGGAAATCGAACTGGAGCCCAGCCAGGCACGCTGCACAGCGCAGGAATGTCGTTCCATTCCGCCGACGCACGACCTGCACCGCAAGCAGCGATGGCGGAATGGAACGACATTCGCGCTTGAGGCGACCCGCCCCGCCCCACCCGCGTCAGCACCCCGCCCCACCTGCGTCAGCCGACCCGCGTCAAGCCTCGCCCCTCAGTGCCTCCCGGTCCCGCGCCACCAGCCCAGGCTCGGCGGCGGCGAGCAGGTCCGGGCGACGCTCGGCCGTTCTGCGCAGCGACTCGTCGCGCCGCCAGCGGGCGATCTTCGCGTGGTGGCCGGACAACAGCACGTCGGGGACGTCGAGTCCGCGCCACGACGGCGGTTTGGTGAAGACCGGGTACTCGAGGAGTCCCCCGTCGGGACTCGTGTGGTGCGACTCCTCGCTGAGCGAGTCGGGGTTGCCCAGGAAGCCGGGCAGCAGTCGGGCGATCGACTCGATCATCGCCATCACCGCGACCTCGCCGCCGTTGAGCACGTAGTCGCCGACGCTGAGCTCCTCGACGGCCACCCGCTCGCGGTAGTGCTCGACCACTCGTTGGTCGATCCCCTCGTAGCGTCCGGCAGCAAACACGAGGCGGGGCACGACCGACAGTCGCTCCGCGGTCCGCTGGCTGAACGGGACGCCCGCAGGCGTGGGAAAAACCAGCGTCGGTTGGTCGCCGTCGCGAGCGAGCAGATCGTCGAGCGCCTCGCCCCACGGCTCGGGTCGCATCACCATGCCGGCTCCGCCGCCATAGGGGGTGTCGTCGACCGTGCGGTGACGGTCGTGCGTCCAGTCGCGAAGGTCGTGGACCTTGATGTCGAGGATGCCCTCGTGGCGCGCTCGACCGAGCAACGACAGCTCGAGCGGAGCCAGATAGTCCGGAAAGATCGTCACGACGTCGATGCGCATGGATCAAGCCCCCTCGGGTGCGTCGGCCGTCTCATCGTCCGACAGAGGCTCGAGCAGCCCCGAGCCGTCTGCGATCGTCAACGATCCGGCGACGACGTCGACCGCGGGCACGTGCTCAGACACAAAGGGCACCAGAGCCTCTCGGCCGTCCCGCTCGACGACCAGGACGTCCTGCGCCGGCAAGTGCAGCACCGCGCCCACTCGGCCGATCTCTGCGCCCGCCGCGTCGAGCGCGCGGAGCCCGATCAGCTGGTGGTCGTAGAACTCGTCGGGGTCGTCAGGTGTCTCGTCGGCATCGATCTCGACCAGGAGCTGGGTCCCTCGCAGCCGCTCCGCCGACTCGCGATCGGCGGCCTCCTTGAAGCGAATGAGCAGACGGGCGGAGTTCCATCGGGTCGCCGCGACGGTGAGGGTTCCGCGATCGGTCCCGAAGACAGCGCCGACAGCGAACCGCAGTTCCGGCACGTCAGTGCGTATCTCGACTGCCACTTCGCCGCGTAAGCCGTGTGCGCGAGCGACCCGCCCAACCAGGACCTCGATGACGCGCTCCCCTTCTGTATCCCCTCTGAGCTCGCCGTGCCCATCGAGGGTAACAACGGCCCAACGGGGTCACGCCCGGCGGCCGCACAGCAGACCAGATCAGCGGACCAGATCAGAGGACCAGGTGCGCGAGGCGCAGCGCATGCTGGAGCGGCCAGTCGAGCGAGCGCGAGTAGACCGTCGTCATGTGGCCGCCGTCTCGATACGTGACCGTCGTTCCGACGACCGCCGGGCACAGCCCGTCTGAGCAGAACCACGATCGGGCGTCCACGAAGGTCGTGTGTGTTTGCCGGGCGGCCGTGCGGTCAGCGGTGAAGTGCAGCTGGGCAGCGTCGCTCGGAGGCGACGCACACGACCCGAGGTCGGCGCCGACCACGGCGAGACAGGACGCCGGGTCGTCGGTCAGACCCGGGGCGTCCGACAGGACGAACACATGGCCGACCCGGTCGCGGACTGCGCGGATCGTCGAGACCAGGCCCGCGCGAACTCGAGCCGCGATGTCGGCCGGCCGCGTCACCCGATGGCCGCCAGGTCCGACGACGCCGTCTGGAAAGGCCGACGTGACGATCAAGACGTCGGGCCGCAAACGGCGTATCGCGCCCAGCGCCCACTCGCGCCACTCGACGCAGCCGACGAAGCCGCCCTCCCCGTGGTCGGGTATCACCCGGGCCGCTGTGCAACCGGGCTTCGCGAGGTAGTAGGCGGCGTACCCGGTCCGGGCGGCGATCGTCTCGACGGCCGGGATCCAGGCCCGGGCGTGCGAGTCACCGAGGACCACGAGCGTCTTCGTTCCGTGGACCGCGCCGCGCCGGCAGAGTCGGTGCTGTCCCGTCGTGTAGTTGCATCCAGCGAGATCGGCGTAGTCGTGGTGAAGTCCCGCGAGCGCCGGTTGCAGCTGGTCGGGAATCGGGTCATGGCGTCGAGCCGCGTCGACGGCGCGATGGACCCGAAGGACCGCCGGCTCCGTCGTCGAGCTGCCGGCCCGACTGCTCGACTCCGGCTCAGCCGTGCCGCTCGGCACGGCCGTGACACTAAGCGCGAGGCTGAATCCGACGATCGCGAGGTACCTCGTGAAGACCATCGCCTTGGTCATGGTTGAAACCCCCTCAGGCTCGCCGCGTCGACGCTCGGCGCGGTTACATCCCCATTGCTCGCTGAAGCGGCGCAGCAAGCTGCGCGGCGTAGGCAGTCGTAATGTGCTCGGTGTCGCGATAGGTCACGGTCGAGCCGACCACCGCGGGGCACCAGCCCCGGTAACAGAACCACGGCAACGTGTTGACGAAGTCGGCTCCGACCGCGAGCGCCGCGTCGCGCTGCGCCTCGAACAAGAGCTTCGCGCGCTCGCCGCGCCGAAACACGCAGTCGCCGAGAGTGGCCCCACGTGCGGACAGGCAGTCGCCGGGCAGCTCGGGCATTCCCGGCCCGTCGCCGGCCAGCACGACTCGTCCGACGCTAGGCGTGATGAGCCTGATCGTGTCCTCGAGCCCGCGCTCGACGGCGTCCGCGACGTCCGGCTGGTCGTCGACCGACGCGCCGTCCTCAACGACGGCCGGCGGCAAGTCATTCGCGATGAACACCAGGTCGGGCTGCAGCCGCTCGATCTGCGCGACCGCCCAGTCGCGCCACTCGACGCAGCCGGTGTACGGACCGTTCCCGACGTCGGGAACGACCTGGCCGGGGTTGCAGCCTTGCTTGACGAGGTAGTACGCCGAGTAGCCCTCGCGCTTCGCGATGATCTCGAGCGCCGGGATCCAGGCTCGGGCGTGCGAGTCGCCGAGCGCGACGAGGACTTTGTCGCCGCCGACGTCGCCGCGCTCGCAGAGCTCGCGGGTCCCGGTCGAGTAGTCGCATGCGCCGACATCGGCGACGTCGCGCTGAAGGCCCAGCAGATCCGGCGACAAGTGTCCGGGGACGGGCCGGTCGTTGAGCGCCGCCATCGTCGACGCCTGGACCAGCGCGGTCGCCGGGTCGCGACTCAGCTGAAAGCCGGGCAGGTTGGCAGGGCCGAAGTTGTCGAGGGTCACGGCCGGAACAGACGCGGCGGCCAGTGCCTCGCGGTCGATCTGCTGCTGGGCCACGACAGCGGCGCCGAGCGTCAACGCGAGCGCCGCCGGGTACACCGCGAGCCCTCGGACGGTCGCCGCCGAGAGCAGGCGCGCCCGGCGCATCGGGTTCTCGACGAGCGCGTACGTCGCCGCCGAGAGAGCGACCGCCACCGCAACGAGAGTGAGGCTCTCGTCGAGGTCGAGCGGTCTCCCGAGGTAGTCGACAGCGACCACGAGGAGCGGCCAGTGCCAGAGGTAGAGCGAGTAGGACCAGTCTCCGAGCCGGCCTGCAACCGCGTTCGCAAGGAGCCGCAGCGGCCCGCGACGGGCGCTGCCCCCACGCGTCGCGATCAGGACCACCGTTCCCGCCACCGGGGCCATCGCCGCGTAGCCGGGAAACGGTGTGGACTCGCTGTAGATCGCGACCGAGAGCGCGATCGACAGCAGCCCACCCCACGCGAGCACGTCGGCGAGGACGCCGCGAAGCAGGGCTGTGCGCGGGACAAGCACTGCGCAGCAGGCTCCCGCGGCGAGCTCCCACGCCCGCGCCGTCGTCGAGAAGTAGGCACCGGCCGGTTGGTGGTCCGTGAGCCAGACCGACCAGGCGAGCGAGCCGCCGCAGACGACGGCGAGAACGAGCAGCGTGGCCCGACGCACGGTGATGCGACGCACGACCCGGTGGTGATCGGCCGGGCGCAGCGAGGCCCGCTCCGCACCCCGTCGATGGATCGCGCGCACGGTGAGCACGATGCAGAGGAGCAGCACCGGCCACACGAGGTAGAACTGCTCTTCCACAGCCAGCGACCAGAAGTGCTGGAGAGGAGACGGTGGGTTGTCGGCCGAGAAGTAGTCGGTCTTGTCACGGGCGAACTTGACGTTCGCGGCGAAGAACGCCGCCCAGACCGAGTCGCGCACAACCGCCGCGGCGCGGACGTACCCCAAGAGAAGCACCGACGACAGCACCGTCGCGACGACGACGAGGCTCGCGGCAGGCAGGATCCGCCGGGCGCGACGCGCATAGAAGCCGGCGAGCGACAGCCGGCCCGTCTCGGCGACCTCGCGCAGCAACAGCTGGGTGATGAGGAAGCCCGAGATGACGAAGAACACGTCGACCCCGACGAAGCCGCCGGAGATGGCGCCGACCTGCGCGTGGTTGAGGGCGACGGAGACGACGGCCACCGCGCGCAGTCCCTGGATGTCGGCGCGCAACGCACTGCGCTTGGCCGGCCGAGTCGCCGGCACCCGCGGTCCGGGACGCGTCAGAGCATGCGGCCCGACGCGGGTTTGGACATGCGTCAGCAACGTCACCGAGACACCCCCTCGCGGCCCGCAGACGCTGGCCGTTCGATCGACGCCCGTGGAGCCGGGCGTTCGTGGAGATGTGTCCGATGGCGGCGCCGAGGTTCCGCATGCGACGACGCCCTCCGGCTCAGCCGGAGGGCGTCGTGGCGTTTGTCAGCCGATGACCCGCGAAGTATGCGGCGGAGTCAGG
>DATIOH010000052.1:0-4578 GCA_035473375.1 Nocardioidaceae bacterium
GCACGCCCTCCCGCACTTCCCGGTCGACGAGGATGTCGAACGACGGGCCGTGGACGCGCAGCGCCAGCTCGCGCGCGTTGGGCACCATCGTCTCCCGCCCGTCGACCTGCTCGTCGCGGCGCTCGCGGATCGGCATGGAGTTGGCGTCCTCCACTACGACCACGCTTACGATCTGATCCTCTCGAAAACTGATTTGAACTTTCAGAGTGTCTGGTTGGCGCCGCCTGGGGCACTTGCGTGATTCGGGCGCGATCCCGCCCGTTGGCCGAGACGGCACTGTCCGAGACGACGAGGTCGTCGAGATCGCCCGTGAGCTGATCCGCGTCGACACCACAAACGGCAACGAGACCGCTGCCGCCGAGGTGATAGCGCGGCGGCTGGCCGAGGTCCCCGAGATCAGGTGCGAGATCGTGGCGCGCGACCCGAAGCGCGGCAACCTCGTCGCCCGGCTGCCGGGCCGCGGCGATGGACCGACGGTGGCGCTCGTCGGGCACCTCGATGTCGTACCCGCCGATGCCCGCGACTGGACGCATCCACCGTTCGCCGCCGACGTCGACGACGACGGCTACCTCTTCGGCCGCGGTGCACTCGACATGAAGAACGAGGTGGCGGCCAGGACGGCGATCATGCTGCGGCTGGCACGGGAGGGTTTCCAGCCGAGCGGCGACATCCTCCTCGTCATGGTGGCCGACGAAGAGGACGGCAGCGCGGAGGTCGGCATGAACTGGCTCGTCGACGCGCATCCAGACAAGATCCGCTGCGACGTCGCGATCAATGAGGGCAGCGGCCGGTTCTATCCGCTGTCAGACGGTCGCGTGGTCGCCGAGATCAGCGTCGGCGAGAAGGGGACGCAGCCCGTCAGGGTCGACGCGCTCGGCGAGGCCGGCCACGCCTCGACTCCCTCGATCGGCGCCAGCGCCGTGCCGCGGCTCGCTGAGCTGCTCCGTCGTATCGGCGTTGGCATGCCGACCCCTGCCCGCCACGACGTGGTCGACGAGATGCTACGGGTGCTGAGCGGGCCGCACGGCGACCGCGATCTTGCCGAGGCCATCGAACACGCGCGACAGCTGCACCCGTCGTTCGAGCACACCCTCCCCGCAGTCTGCGGAACGACGATGGCGCCGACTCGGCTGTTCGGGTCGCGGGCCCGCAACGTGATCCCGGCACGCGCGGCCGTCGAGCTTGACTGTCGGGTTCTCCCAGGCACGACGCCGGACGACGTCGCTGCGCAGGTACGCGAGCGGCTCGGCGACGACGTCGCGTACGAGCTGTCGTTTCCCGAGCCGATGATCGAGGGCAACTACTCGGCGCCGCGCGGCGCCCTGTGGGACGCGATCGATGGCTGGCTCGAGACCCTCGGCGACCCTGCGCCGACGCTGTTGCCGAGCCTCGACACGGGATTCACCGACTCCGTCTACCTGCGCAACGCCTTTGACTGCGTCGCATACGGGTTCTCGCCACTGCGGTCGACGCCGCCAGAGATTGCCGAGGCCGGCTATCACGCGAAAGATGAGAGGGTGCACATCGACGACCTCGTCCTCAGCGTCGACTTCCACGACTTCGTTCTCCGGCGGCTGCTGGGATAGCCGCCGTGACCGACCGCGACCCCACCATCGAGCCGGCGGACGACGCTGTGTCGCCGCTGGAGGCATCGGTGGCCCGGCGACTGCGTGCCGCCGGTTGCGTGTTCGCCGAAGACGAGTCGCGCGTGCTCGTTGCTGCCGCGACGACGTCGACGGCCCTGCACGGAATGGTCGACCGCCGATGCGCCGGCGTGCCGCTCGAGCACGTCGTCGGCTGGGCGGAGTTCTGTGGGCTGCGGATCGCTGTCGAGCCTGGCGTCTTCGTCCCGCGCCGACGTACCGAGTTCCTGGTGCGATGCGCCGCCGCCGTCACCGATCGCGACGCCAGCGTCGTCGACGTCTGCTGTGGGTCGGGTGCCGTCGGCGCAGCCCTCGCCGCCGAGGTAGGACGGCTCGACCTGTCGGCCGTCGACATCGATCCCACCTGTGTCCGATGCGCGCAGCGCAACATCGAGGAGGCGGGCGGGTACGCGTACGAAGGCGACCTGTTCGACCCGCTCCCTGAGACCCTCCGGGGCGCGGTCGACGTCATCGTCGCGAACGCACCGTACGTGCCGACGGACGCGATCGCACTGATGCCGCCGGAGGCGCGCGACCACGAGCCGCGGGTGGCGCTGGACGGCGGCCGCGACGGCGTCGATGTGCAGCGTCGGCTGATCGAGGCGGCGCCGGCCTGGCTCAACGCCACCGGCGCTCTGCTCGTCGAGACGAGCCGAGAGCAGGCACCGCTGACGGTGGCCGCCTTTGAGGCGGCTGGTTTTGGGGTACGAGTGGAGGTCGACGACGAGGTGGAGGCGACCGTCGTTGTCGGGCGGCTCGCGAGCGGGACCGATCAGGCCGGAAGCAACTGAAGATTCGCGACGACGATCGACTGCGGGCCGTCGTCGGTGCTGGCGAACAGGTGGGAGAACGCGATCCGTGCACGGGTCGCGTCGGCGGGGAGGTGACCGCCGAAGACGACGACCCCGGTGCGAGCGGAGCCTTGCAGCACCGACTCGTGCCACTCGCTGCGGAACGGCTGCGCCTCGCGCATCGTGCCGTCGCCGGCGATCAACTCGCAGTTGCCGCCGTCGATCGGAAGCGTCACGGCCGCGCTGGACTTGTTCTCGATCTGCACCGTCACCCGGGTGAAGTGTGCCGTCTGCTCGATGCGGGTGACGGTGAGCACGAGGCCCCTGGTCTGGCCCGAGACCGGCGAGACCAGACGGTCGGGTCCGTGCTCGTTGCCGGTAATCCACCCCATGCCATATCGGGCGACGCCGCTGAGGACCAGACCGCCGCCGCCGAGCACGATGAGGATGACGGCCAGGGCGCCGACAAGCGGCATCGAGCGAAGTCGGGGCGCCCGCGCTCTCTTGCCGGACCCGCCGGCGATGGCCCGCTCGATGTCGCTGAGCTCAGACTCGGGCGGGCTGGCCATCGCCACCACGAGCACCGCCGCGACGACGCCGACCGCAGGGACGATCAGCCAGCGGCCGATCGCGTTGGAGTCGATTGCCATCGAGACCGCGATGTTTGCGAGCAGCACAATCGCCGCCGCCAGTGCGCCGATGCGCAGTGGTGGGCCGACCGAGACCTGTCGCATGGTGCGTCAACCTCCGCAGTGACGTTGCTGTGGGATCGCACCCCTCGCCCCGATACCGCGGTGCGCGCGTCCGCATCGGAATGCGAAGCACTAGGGGAACCCTAGGCAGGCCGTCAGTGCCGAACCAGATCGTCTGCGTGCTTGAACAATCACGCACTGTGCACGCGAGCCGGGTGAATGCAGGCGTTTCGGGCGTACTGGTTGGCGTTACTCGTGACCGCCGGCGACCAAGAACGTCGCCCCGAGCCCGATCATGGCCGCCCCGCCCACGCCGCTCATGGCACGAATCCGCCCGGGCGACCGCGCGAACCATGCGCGCGCAGTGCCCGCTGCCAACGCCCAGAGAGAGTCGCAGACCAAGGCGATCGCGACGACGATTGCCCCGAGTACCAGGATCTGCGGGCCGACCGAACGGCCGGTGTCGGTGAACTGCGGGAGGACAGCGGTCAGGAAGATGATCATCTTCGGGTTGGTGACGCCGACGACCAGGCCCTGGCGAAGGATGCGCCAGGCACCTCGTGGCAGGGCTGCGTCAGGACGGGCCTCCGCCCATGACTGCCGATGGCGGATCGCCTGCACACCGAGCCAGATGAGATAGAGGGCCCCGGCAACCTTGACCGCCGTATAGGCGGTCGCCGACGTCGCGACCACGGCGCCCAGCCCAGCGGCCACGAAGACGACCTGGATGTAGACGCCGGTCGCGTTGCCGACGACGGTCAGAAGGGCGCCACGTCGGCCCAGCGAGAGGGCCCGGCCGACGGTGAACAGCACGCTCGGACCCGGAATGAGCACCACGACCGCACAGGTGATGGTGAACGCAATGAGGTGATCGGTCGGAGGCACGGAAACAGGGTAGGGGTGTGCCCGGGCCGAGCGCGATGGATTTGGGACGGCTGTGGAGCGTTCGGGAGGCGGCGGATCTTCAGGAGACTGTGGACCTCAGGAGAAGATGAACCCGCCGGGCCGGCCGGCGCGGTCGGCGATCAGGCCGGCGAGGGTTGCGACGGCGATCTCGGCGGGCGTCCTCGACCCGATGTTGAGGCCGATCGGCCGGTGGACGCGCGCGATGTCGGCAGCGTCGACGCCGAGGGTGCCCAACGCCTCGACATGCGGACCGACGTGTCGGGGAGTTCCCATCAGCCCGATCCAGCGCGCCTTGGTCGACAAGAGGTCGCGGAGCACCGGTCCCAGGTCGTCGCGGTGATGGTCGGCGACGACCACGTCGGCGTGCTCGTCCACGATCGGCAGCGCGTCGACTCCGGGCGCCGCAATCAGCCCGGGCACCCGGCTGACGGCGTCGTCCCTCGCGTCGTCGTCGGTGTCGAGCAGCGTGATCGTGTAGCCGAGTCGCGCGCCCATCAGGAGCAGCTCGTGGCCGACCGCGCCGTAGTAGACGACGACGAGCGTCTT
>DATIOH010000053.1:0-3417 GCA_035473375.1 Nocardioidaceae bacterium
GCACGGCCAGCGTGCCGGCGCCACTTCGATCGTGGATTGGGTCCGGGCGCTGCTCGACGAGCCCGAGGTCGACAGGGTCGAGCGCCTCGGCCGCGAACGGGTAGACGCGGCCGTCAGGAGAGCACTTGCGCGGGAACCATCCGTTCGCGGTCCGCTCGACAGAGAGGATCCAGTCGACGGTGCGGACAGCGATGTCGCGGCAGCGTGCCGCGCGCTCGCCGTCGGTGTCGAGCGGGGCCACCCGGAGGAGTTCGCTCGCCACCTTGGCGACGTGGCCGACGTCGATGTACTCGGGCCGCGCCTCGAGGTTGAGGAGGAAGGCGCCGGACTCGACGTCGCGGTACATCACGACGGGATGTCCCGACTGATCGAAGAAGCCTGTCTCGAGTGCGTGCTCGAGGTACGAGAAGCCGGCTCGCTCGAGCTCTGGGCGGCCGATCGCCCGACCGAGGCGGACCAGGACCTGCGTCGCGAAGACGCTGTCCGCGCAGTAGCCGACGCCGTCGATCATCCGGCCTCGGTACGCCGGCTGGCTTCCGTCTGACATCGCGTCGATCGAGCGGCACATGAGATGGCCGTTGGCGTCGCGCTCGCTGACATGCAGCAGGAAGCGCACCGAGTCGAGGGCACTGTCGACCACCGTGTACTCAGGATCCTCAGGCAGATAGAACGCGTACGGGTCAGTCATGGCCGAGCCTCCGCCTTGCGGGGACCGTCGAGGCGATGACCGCGGGTCCAGGAGATGTGTGCGAGCTCGTACGTCGATGCCGCCGGGTGGCTGCCGAATGGCTTGCTCGCGTCGAGCCCTCGCGCGCTCACCTCAGCGTGGGTGAGGCTCTGGATGGGCAGACACGAGGTGAAGGGGCTCCACGCTGTCGTTCCGAGCAGCGTGGTGACGATGCCGCTGGCTCCGTGCGGAGGGCTCTCGGGGCCGATCGTGAGTGGCTCGACGCCGATCGCGTCGAGCGCGGAAACCGCCCGGGCAATCGTCTCCGCACCGAGGCCGGCCGAGATCAAGACCGCGCGGTCGCCGGGTCGGGCCTGCACGATCGCGCCGTGGCCGAACTCCTCGATCTCGTCCGGCCAGGCCGGCATGCCGCTCGCCTCCCAGTACTTGAGCGCGCCGTAGTGGGCGGTGGCGAGGTCGGGGCCGGCGCCGAGGAACCAGGTCGCACCGGATGCGGCGCCGAGGCCTCTGACGACGTCTGCCGCGGAGTCGAGGGTCGTCTCGACCGCGTCGGCCCATCGGTCGAGTTCCGGGGCCGAGTCCGCTGCCATGGCCTCGAGCAGCGCGCCGAGCGCCAGCAGAGTGACCGTGTAGTCGCGCGCATGCGGTAGCTCGCGGTTGAGCGGCTGCGCCATCGTCGTGCATCGGTCGGTCGCATCGGCGAGGGCCGAACCGGTCCGAGATGTCACCGCGATGGTCGTCGCTCCGCCTGCGCGCGCCTTCGTCGCAGCCTCGACGACACGTGAGCTCTCGCCGCTGACCGACATGACGACGGCGATGTCGCCGGGTCGCCACTGGACGTAGTGCGCGGCGTCGAGGCTCGTCAGGGCGCGCACGGGATGCGGAAGCGTCTCCGCGTACAGCCGTTCGACCGCCCGGGCCGCGAACAGGCAGTCGCCACTGCCGACCAATCCGACTCGTTGGACCGGCAGTCCGTCGAGCGCACGCCGTGCGTTGTCGCGCTGCTGGCTCAGCTCGGCGCGCACGGTCTCGGCCTGCGCCTCGATGTCAGCGAGGAAGGCGTCGGTCATGGCACGTCGTCCCGCCAGGGGTAGCCGGCAGCGTCGGCCTCGTCGACCAGGCGCGCGCGGCTGAGATCGGCGCCCTGGCCGCCGCGTCCCGTGGTCGAGAGTGCGGCGACCATGGCTGCGAACTGTGCCGCGGCGACGTCGTCCCAGTCCGCGAGGGCCGCGACGGCGAAGGCCGCGGCGAACGCGTCTCCGGCTCCATTCGTGTCGATCGGCTCAACCGGGTGTGCGGGCACATGGACGCCGATCGCCTCGCCGGCGAGGTTGCCGACGACGCAGCCCTTCTCACCGATGGTGACGACAGCGGTGCGGCACCCCTTGTCGAGCGCCCAGGCGATCGCAGCATCGACTCCGCCGAGCGCCTCGGCTGCCTGCTCGTTGACGAAGACGACGCGGAGCCCGTCCAAGAGGTCGACGACGTCGTCGCGCAGGATGTACGGGTACTCGCAGTCGACCGACATCGACACGCCTGCGGCCCTCGCGTCTGAGGCGACGGCCGACAGACACCTCTCCTGATCGAGCGAGGTGTGCACCCATCGGGTTGCGGCGAGGCCGTCGGGGCTGACGGCCGACCAGTCCGCGTGGAACGCCTCGGTGTCGTACTGCAAGAGGGCTCGCCCGCCGTCGGGCTCGGTGACGGCGAGTGCGTTGAACGTGCGGTCTGCGATGCGACGCAGATAGCGCAGGTCGACCCCGGCGTCCGCGAGAGCCTCCGCGACAAGGTCGCCGTGGCGGTCGTCGCCGGCCCGCGCGACCACGCCCGACGGGCAACCGAGCCGGGCGGCGACGGATGCGACATTGCCCATCATCCCGCCGGGCAGGTCCTCACTGCTGAGGACCCAGAGCTTCTCGTCGCGGCGCGGCAGATGGTCGACGGCTGCGAACGAGTCGACGCCCACGTCGCCGACGGCGAGCAACTCGGGGTGGCCGCCGGACGCCCCGCCCGTCACAGGACCACGGCGCTCTCGTAGATCTGCGGCTCGCCGTCAGCGGCCCGAGTCGGGTGGTCGACGCCGTAGAGAGATCCCTCGGTGCGGCGAGCCGCCTGCACACTCAAGATCTGACCGGGGACGGCCTGGACGAACGGCGTGAGCGACGTGGGGGTCGTCGCGGTCGCGTAGACGTGGTCGCAGACCCCGTCGAGGGCGTCTGCGGACCCGGCGTCGCAGATGGCTGCGAGGTCGACCCCGAGTCGCCGCAGGTATCCAGCAACTTCGAGCGTGCGCGCACGGCCACCATCATCGGGCGCGAACATCGTGACGCGCCACCGATCGTCGATGGCGGAGTACTCGTCATGCGCGTACTCCTCCGTCTCCTGGGAGATCGCGACGACCTGTGAGAGCTCCATCAGCTTCCGCGAGGTGTATCGCGTCGCCGACATCGTCGGGCCGTAGCCGAGCAGGAGGACCGGGAGGTCGCGACCGAATTGCGCTGCGTGCTCGACCGCCGTCGGCCAGCAGGCGGCGGTCGTCTCGCCGACGGCGGCCGGCAGCCGGTCGAGGTCGCCGCGCACGGCCGATCCCGCTGGCCCGGCCAGGGCGGCGGCAAGCTCGTACAGCGCAGCGATGCCCAAGAGGTGCGACGTCGTGCCCGGCACCGGGCCGACCTTCTCGAAGTCGAGGGTCCAGGCCAGGGTCGCGGGCTCGCTGGCGAGGGGCGACG
>DATIOH010000054.1:0-12138 GCA_035473375.1 Nocardioidaceae bacterium
TGGGCCGACGAGTCGATGCGCGACGTCGACCGCGAGCAGATGACGGCGCTCTTCGCCGAGCGCGGCGGCGATCCCGATCGGGCGGGCAAGCGCGACCCCCTCGACTGTCTGGTCTGGATGCGGCAGCGGCCGGGCGAGCCGGGATGGGAGAGTGAACTCGGCACGGGCCGTCCCGGCTGGCATGTCGAGTGCGCCGCCATCGCCCACCACCACCTCGGGATGCCCCTCGACATCCAGGGCGGCGGTCGCGACCTCGTCTTCCCGCACCACGAGATGTCGGCGTCGGAGGCACAGGTCGCCTACCCCGGACAGCCGTTCGCGCGGGGATACTCGCACGCCGGCATGGTCGGTCTCGGCGGCGAGAAGATGTCGAAGTCGCTCGGCAACCTCGTCCTCGTATCGCGGCTTCGCGATCACGGCGAAGACCCGCGGGCGGTTCGACTCGCGCTTCTGTCGCGGCACTACCGAGGCGACTGGGAGTGGACAGACGACATGCTCGCGGAGGCCCGCAAGCGACTCGCGCGCTGGAGCGAGGCGGTCGCCTTCGGCGGCCCCGATGCGTCGGAGACCATCGCCGAGGTTCGCGACAGGATGGCGTCTGACCTCGACGCCCCGGGCGCCCTCGCGGCTGTCGACAACTGGGTCGATTCCGCCGGGCCGGTGACAGAAGGCGCCGCCGAGCTGCTGGCGGACGTCATTCAGGACTCCCTCGGCATCACGCTCTAGCAGCCAGGCGCTACCCGCCTTCGCCGCGCCGCTTGAGGTAGCGCTCGAACTCGCGGGCGATCGCGTCGCCGGTCGCCTCGGGAAGGTCGGCGGCGTCGCGCTCCTCTTCGAGCGAGCGGACGTACTCGGCGACGTCCGTGTCGTCTGACGCCAACTCGTCGACTCCGCGTTCCCACGCCTTGGCCTCCTCCGGAAGGGAGCGCAGGTCGATGGACGCGCCGATCAGGTCCTCGACCTGACCGAGGAGTGCCATCGTCGCCTTCGGCGCCGGCGGCTGCGCGACATAGTGCGGCACTGCCGCCCAGTACGACAGCGTCGACATGCCGCGGCGATGTGCCACATCGCCGATGACGCCGACGATGCCGGTCGGACCGGTGTAGCGCGACGGCTGCAGCTGGTGGCGCTCGGCGAGATCGGGATCGGAGGAGACGCCAGTGATCGGGACTGGTCGCGTGTGCGGCACGTCGGCGAGCAAAGCCCCCAGCGTCACGAGAGTCGTGGCGCCGATGCGCTCGACGAAGTCGAGCAGCTCGTCGCAGAAGGAGCGCCAGCGCAGGTTGGGCTCGATCCCGGTGATCAGGACGACGTCGCGGGTGTCCGGGGCGCCCTGGCACTGCCAGACGCTCGTGCTCCGCCACGAGAGCTCGCGATCGCCGTCGACGCCGTACCCGACGTGTGGGCGGTTGACCTGGAAGTCGTAGTAGTCCTCGGGGTCGATCGTGGCGAGGAGCGTGGCACGCCACGACACGAGCAGGTGCTCGACGGCGTCGCTCGCCGCCTCGCCAGCGTCGTTCCATCCCTCGAATGCGGCAATGACGATCGCATCGCTCAGGGTGGGCTCGACCTCGACGTTCATCACGTCTCCACACTACGGTCGCAGCCCGGGACCCTCGCAACCGCGCACTACGCTGAATGCGTGCCGAGCCCGCCGGAGTCCCAGCCGAGATCCCAGCCGAAGTCTCCGTCGAATTCCCCGCTGGAATCCACGTCGATGTCGCTTCGCCGAGCGCTCTCCGAGCGCATCGTGGTCGCCGACGGCGCCATGGGCACGATGCTCCAGCAGGAGAGTCTGACGCTCGACGACTTCGAAGGCCTCGAGGGCTGCAACGAGATCCTGAACGTCACCCGGCCCGACGTCGTCCGCCACATCCACGACGTCTACTTCGACGTCGGCGCCGACTGCGTCGAGACCAACACCTTCGGGGCCAATCTGGCCAACCTCGGCGAGTACGGCATCTCCGATCGGATCTACGAGCTCGCGCGGGCCGCGTCCGTGATCGCCCGCGACGCCGCCGATGCTTGGACGACGCCGGACCGACCACGGTGGGTGCTGGGGTCGGTCGGGCCCGGCACGAAGCTGCCGACGCTCGGGCACGTCTCCTTCGCCGACCTTCGCGACGCCTACCAGGAGCAGGTGCGCGGGATGCTCGACGGTGGCGCCGACGCTGTATTGATCGAGACCGCGCAAGACCTCCTGCAGGCCAAGGCGGCCGTCATCGGCGCCCGGCGGGCCATGCGCGCGGCCGACCCGCTCGATGTCGTCCCGCTGATCGTCAACGTCACCGTCGAGACGACTGGAACGCTGCTGCTCGGCACCGAGATCGGTGCCGCCCTGACCGCCCTCGAACCGCTCGGCATCGACCTGATCGGCCTCAACTGCGCGACCGGCCCCGCCGAGATGAGCGAGCATCTGCGCTACCTCTCGCGCCACTCCGGCGCCGCCGTCGCCTGCATGCCCAACGCCGGGCTGCCGCAGCTGACGGCGGACGGTGCGGCGTACCCGCTGACGCCAGAGCAGCTCGCCGACGCTCACGAGACATTCACCCGAGAGTTCGGTCTCGCTCTGGTCGGCGGCTGCTGCGGCACGACGCCCGAGCACATCCGGCAGGTAGTCGACCGGGTCGGAGGCCGCGAGCTTGCACCTCGACGGCCGCGCCGCGACGCAGGGGCTTCGTCGCTGTACCAGCACGTGCCGTTCCGCCAGGACACCTCGTACCTGTCGATCGGCGAGCGGACCAACGCCAACGGCAGCAGGGCGTTCCGCGACGCGATGCTCGCCGACGACTGGGACGGCTGCGTCGAGATCGCCCGCGCCCAGATCCGCGACGGCGCTCACCTGCTCGACTTGTGCATCGACTACGTCGGGCGCGACGGCGTGGCCGACATGCGCAGGGCGGCGACTCTGCTTGCGACGTCGTCGACACTGCCGATCGTCCTCGACTCGACCGAGCCGGCCGTGATCGAGGCAGGCCTCGAGGCGCTCGCCGGCCGGTGCGTCGTCAACTCGGTCAACTACGAGGACGGCGACGGGCCGGGGTCGCGCTTCGAGCGGGTGATGCCGATCGTCGCCGAGCACGGGGCCGCCGTCGTCGCGCTGACGATCGACGAGGAGGGGCAGGCCCGGACGGCCGAGTGGAAGGCGCGAGTCGCGTCTCGCCTCATCGACGACCTCACCGGTCGATGGGGGATGCGGGTGGGCGACATCATCGTCGACTGCCTGACCTTCCCCATCGCGACCGGGCAGGAAGAGACGCGTCGCGACGCGCTCGAGACCATCGAGGCGATCCGCGAGGTCAAGCGGCGTTACCCCGAGGTGCAGACGACGCTCGGAGTCTCCAACGTGTCGTTCGGCCTCAACCCGGCGGCCCGCGTCGTCCTCAACTCTGTGTTCCTCCACGAGTGCGTCAAGGCCGGGCTCGACTCCGCGATCGTGCACGCGGCGAAGATCCTGCCGCTGTCGCGAATTCCCGACGAGCAGCGTGACGCCGCGCTCGACCTGGTCTACGACCGCAGGCGCGAGGGCTACGACCCGCTCGAGCGCGTGCTCGACCTGTTCGCGGGCGTCAGCATCACCGATGCGAGAGCGAGCCGATCGGCCGAGCTCGCCGCACTTCCCCTGGCCGAGCGACTGCAGCGGCGGATCATCGACGGAGAGCGCAACGGGCTCGACGCCGACCTCGACGAGGCACTGGCGACCGGCAAGGCTGCGCTCGACCTGATCAACGACGACCTGCTGGCAGGCATGAAGATCGTCGGAGAGCTCTTCGGCGCCGGTGAGATGCAGCTGCCCTTCGTCCTCCAGTCGGCAGAGGCGATGAAGGCCGCCGTCGCTCATCTCGAACCGCACATGGACCGGAGCGACGACCGAGGCAAGGGCACGATCGTCTTGGCGACCGTGAAGGGCGACGTGCACGACATCGGCAAGAACCTTGTCGACATCATCTTGTCCAACAACGGCTACACGGTGGTCAACCTCGGCATCAAGCAGCCGGTGAGCGCGATTCTCGATGCCGCCGATGAGCACGACGCCGACGCGATCGGGATGTCGGGCCTGCTGGTCAAGAGCACGGTCGTCATGCGCGAGAACCTCGAAGAGCTCAACCAGCGCGGCGTCGCCGAGCGCTGGCCGGTGATGCTCGGCGGTGCGGCGCTCACCCGCGCCTACGTCGAGCAGGACCTCGCGCAGCTGTTCGACGGAGAGGTCCGTTACGCACGCGATGCCTTCGAGGGCCTGCGCCTCATGGATGCGGTGATGGCGGTCAAGCGCGGCGACCCGGGCGCCGAGCTGCCGATGCTGCGCGATCGCCGGGTCAAGGGACCGGTCGTGCCGCGAGCGACAGCCGGGGTCGTCGAGACTCCCGCCCGGTCCGACGTGGCTGTCGACAACCCCGTGCCCACGCCGCCGTTCTGGGGCGACCGCATCGTCAAGGGCGTGCCGCTCGCCGAGGTGGCGAACTTCCTCGACGAGCGGGCGACATTCATGGGCCAGTGGGGACTGAAGACGTCGCGCGGCGACGGGCCCTCGTACGACGAGCTGGTAGAGACCGAGGGTCGGCCGCGGCTGCGCTCGTGGCTGAGCCGCATCCAGACAGACGCGATCATGGAGCCAGCGGTCGTTTACGGCTATTGGCCCTGCTACTCCGATGGCAACGATCTGGTGGTCCTCGACGCCGAGCGACACTCAGACGAGGTCGCCCGGTTCACCTTCCCGCGACAGCAGCGCGACCGCTTTCTCTGCCTCGCCGACTTCTTCCGACCGAAGGACAGCGGACAGCTCGACGTCGTCGGCTTTCACCTCGTGACGATGGGCAACCGAGTCAGCGAGGTGACGGCGGAGCTGTTCGAAGCCGACGCGTATCGCGACTACCTCGAGCTGCACGGGCTGTCGGTCCAGCTCACGGAGGCGCTCGCCGAGTACTGGCATGCGCGGGTGCGCGCCGAGCTCGGCTTCTCCGGTGAGGACTCTGACTCTCTCGACGCCGTCTTCCGGCAGGGCTATCGAGGCTCGCGCTACTCGTTCGGCTACCCGGCGTGTCCCGACCTCGAGGATCGCGCGCAGCTGGTCGCGCTGCTTCGACCCGAGCGGATCGGGGTGACGCTGAGCGAGGAGCTTCAGCTGCATCCCGAGCAGTCGACTGACGCGCTGGTGGTCCACCACCCCGAGGCCAAGTACTTCAACGCCCGATGAGCGACGTCAGGCTCGCCGGGGTCTTGCTCGACCTCGACGGCACGCTGTGCGACACCGAGACCGACTGGATCGCCGCCGAGGGCGACATCGCGCGCGAGTACGACGTCGAGTGGACCCACGACGACGCCCTCCACATCGTCGGGTTCGACCTCTACGACGCCGCGGCGTACGTCCGCGAGCGAATGGGGCTGCTGCTCAGTCTCGACGAGACGGTCGGGCTGATGCTCGACCGGGCAATTGCCCGGGTGCGAGCCCGCGGCGTCGACTGGCGTCCGGGCGCGATCGACCTTGTCGCAGCCTGCAACGACGCCGGAGTCCCGGTCGCGATCGTCACGTCGTCGCACAAGCCGTTCGTCGCGGCGATTCTGGAGGCGATGCCCCGCGGGCGGTTCGACGCCGTCGTCTCCGGCGACGATGTCCCGAACGGCAAGCCTGCGCCCGACCCCTATCTGATGGGGGCGGCCGCGCTCGGGGTCGACCCCGCCGCGTGCGTCGCGATCGAGGACTCGCCGACCGGTTCTCAGTCGGCGTACGCCGCGGGATGCGTCGTCGTGGTGGTGCCCAATCACGTGATCGTGCCGCTCGAGCCGGGCATGCGGGAGATCCGGACACTTTCCGGTGTTAACCCGCAAAAGTTGGCAGTCTTTCTGTCGGAACGGTAACCGTGTCGTGACATTCCCGTACTGACATCGCCGTCTCGCCCGGTTAGGGTCACGGAGGATCACCATCCAAATCGACGGGAGCCATGACGGTGGGCATGAAGAAACAACTAGTGGCGGTGTCCGGAGTAGCAGTGCTGCTGCTCGCGGTGGCCGCCTGCGCGTCCAATCGCGATGACAACGGCGGCAGCTCGTCAACGAGCGGCGGCAGCTTCATCCTCGGCACGACCGACACCATCACCGCGGTAGACCCGGCGGGCTCGTACGCCCTCGGCGACTCGACCCTCCAATACAGCCTCTTCCAGACGCTCGTGACGATCCCGGCGGGGCAGACCACACCGGTCGGCGACGCGGCCGAGAGCTGCGACTACGACGACCCCTCGACCCTGACCTGCAAGCTGAAGCCAGACCTGAAGTTCTCGAACGGCGACGCCTTGACGTCCTCGGACGTCAAGTACAGCTTCGAGCGCGCGCTGACGATCGGCGACCCCAACGGCGCTGCGATCTACCTGCTGGGCGACATCGCCGCGACTGACCCCAAGGGCAACGTCACCGGCTTGCGCGACGGCGCGATCGAGACGCCTGACGACACCACGGTGATCTTCCACCTGAGTCGTCCGGACGTGACCTTCGTTTCGCTGATCACCTACCCGGGCGCCGGCGCGATCGTCGACGAGGATGTCTTCCCCGCCGACAAGAAGCTCGCCGACGACGCGGTCATCGGCTCCGGCCCGTACACGCTGGCGGCGTACGAGGCCGGCAACCAGGCCACCCTGCAGAAGAACGACAACTACTCCGGCGACGCGGCGAAGACCGACCAGGTCTTCATCAAGTACTACACGGACTCGTCGTCGCTCAAGCAGGCCGTGGCCAACGGCGAGGTTAACATCGCTTGGGACGCACTCGGCCCGACAGACATCGAGGCCTTGAAGTCCGAGAGCAGCGTGACCGTGGCCGAAGGCCCCGGTGCGGCGATCCGGTACTGGGTCTGGCGCACCGACAGCGGCCCAGGCAAGGAGCTCGCGGTCCGGCAGGCGGCCGCGCAGATCATCGACCGGGCCGCCATCGCCAAGACTGCTTACGCCGACACGGTGACGCCGCTCTACTCGACGGTGCCGCCGGGCCTCGATGGCAACGAGGCGTTCAAGGACGCCTACGGCGCCGGACCTGACGTCGCTGGGGCCAAGAAGACCCTTGAGGACGCCGGAGTGCAGACGCCCGTCGAGATCACGATGGGCTGGACGCCGACGCACTATGGCCCCAACACCGTCGACGAGGCCACCGAGTTCAAGCGCGAGCTCGAAGACAGCGGGCTGTTCAAGGTCAAGCTGAGCAGCACGGAGTGGGAGCAGTACCAGACGATCTACAAGGAGGGCGCCTACGACCTCTGGATCCTCGGCTGGTACCCCGACTACCCGGACCCCGACGACTACCTGTCGGTGTTCCTGGTCGACGGAGGGTTCTTCCAGAACGGCTACCAAAACGACGAGGTCAACAGCCTGGTCAACCACGAGCTCGGCTCAACCGACCCGGCCGCGCGAGCGGAGGACTTCACGAAGCTGCAAGACATCGCGGCTCGCGACGTGCCGATCATCCCGAGCTGGGTCGGCAACAACGTCGCCGCCTATGGCGACGGCGTCGACGGGGCCACCGTGAAGGC
The DNA here is from genome assembly GCA_035473375.1 of Nocardioidaceae bacterium. Taxonomy (GTDB): domain Bacteria; phylum Actinomycetota; class Actinomycetes; order Propionibacteriales; family Nocardioidaceae; genus DATIOH01. Next base: position 7,514 of record DATIOH010000054.1, read on the forward strand.
GACGCTCGACACGGCGTACATCTTCCGGCTCTGGACGATCACGACGACCTAGGAGACAGTCTCTCTAGGCGGACGTCCGGGGAGGGGTCATCGGGCCCCTCCCCGGACGGCCGTGTGACGCCCGACTCGTAGAAAGGGCCGCATGAGCTCGTCGTCCGGATCACTGCCTCGGTACATCGTCCAGCGCCTCCTGCTGGTGATCCCGATGATGTGGATCTTGATGACGCTCGTCTTCTTGCTCCTGCGCGTTGCTCCCGGTGACCCGGTCTCCGCGGCCCTCGGCGGAAAGATCTCGCCGCAGGCGCTCGAAAGCTCCAAAGAGCAGCTCGGACTCAACAAGCCGCTGATCCAGCAGTACTGGGACTACCTGTGGTCGGTGGTGCACCTCAACTTCGGCACCAGCTTCACCGACAACCAGCCGATCATCGACGTCATCAAGCAGAACGGCGGCGCGACCCTGTCGCTGACGACCGCCGCGTTCCTCGTGGCGGTCGTGGTCGGCATCCCGCTCGGCCTTATCGCCGGACGGATGCGCGACACCCCATCTGACGTCCTGATCCGGCTGTTCGGGATCATCACCTACGCGACGCCGATCTTCTTCGCTGGCCTGCTTGTGCAGGTCCACGTCGCGCCGGCGCTCGGTCTGCCGACGGGCAGCGACGCCAGCCCCGAGACGACATTCATTGTTCCCGACCGGACGCACATCCTGCTGATCGACGCCATCCTCAGCGGCGACTGGCCGTCGATCGTCGACGTCGTCAGACATCTGATCCTTCCCTCGCTGGTGCTCGGCATCTTCATCTGCGGGGTGTTCATCCGGCTCGTGCGCATCAACATCCTGCAGACCAACCAGAGTGACTACGTCGAGGCGGCGACGGCCCGCGGCGTCTCGCCTCGAAAAGTCACCTGGAACCACGCGTTCCGCAACGCACTCGTCCCGGTCATCACCGTCCTCGGCCTGCAGGCGGCACTCCTGCTCGGTGGCGCCGTCCTCACCGAGACGACGTTCAACTGGCCGGGCATCGGGTTGAAGCTGGTCAAGTACATCAACGGCCGCGACTACGGCGCGGTCCAAGGCATCGTGACGTTCTTCGGCTTGGTCGTGATCGTGGTCGGGCTGATCGTCGACATCATCAATGCGCTGATCGACCCGAGGGTGCGGTACTGATGCGATTCGCGAGGGCGATCGTCCGCCCGTTCGTCACGACCCAGGGCGTCGCGCGCTGGATGCTGCTGATCGGTGCGTTGATCACCTCCGTCTTCCTGATCTGCGCGCTGTTCGCGCCGTGGCTCGCGCCTTATGGGTTCGACCAGTTCAGGAGCTCCGACGGCAAGGACTTCCCGCAGCTCGGGCACCCGAGCTCGCAGCACTGGTTCGGCACCACCGACTTGAAGACTGACGTGCTGTCACGCACGATCTGGGGCGCCCGCACGGCGCTTGAGGTCGTCACGCTCGCGGTCTTCATGTCGCTGATCATCGGCCTCGTCCTCGGCATCGCCTCGGGGTACTTCGGTGGGCGGCTCGACCGCATGCTCGTGTTGGTCATGGACGCGCTCTTCGCCTTCCCGTCGTTCCTGCTCGCCATCGTCGTCGCGTTCCTGCTGACGAATAAGATCGGCAGCGGAGTCTTCTTCATGACGAGCGGAGTCGTCGCAGCCGCCCTGTCGCTCACCGTGATCTACATACCGCAGTACTTCCGGGTGGTCCGCAACACCACGGTCAGCGCGAAAGAGGCCAACTACATCGAGGCCGCGCGAGCCTTGGGCGCGACCGACGGTGTCATCATGCGTCGCTACCTGTTCGGCAACGTCATCCAGAGCATTCCCGTGCTCGGCACGCTCAATGCGGCCGACGCGATCGGCACGCTCGCGGGCCTCGGCTTCCTCGGCATCGGCATCCAGCCCGACCAGGCCGCCGAATGGGGCTACGACCTGCAGAAGTCGCTTGACGAGGCGTCGGCCGGCGTGTGGTGGACGTCCCTATACCCGGCGCTCGCGATCATCTTGCTGATCACCGGGCTCACGCTCGTCGGCGAGGGCCTCAACGAGACGATCAACCCGCTGCTGCGCACCCGCCGGCTCATCCCGGTCCGGATGACGCCGCGGGAGACAGTCATGTCGACGACCTTGGAGCCCGCACTTCACGACGATCCGATGGCTGACCTCCAGGCTGAGGACCGCGCCCGCCGCGAACGACGGGATCCCAACCCATGACGTTGATCGAGCAGGCACCGGCGGAGCCGAAGGGCAAGCCCGCGGTCATCGACGTCCGCGACATGCGGGTCTGGTACGGCACGCCGACCGGTGCGATCCGCGCCGTCGACGGCGTCACGTTCTCGCTCAACGGCGGTGAGACGATCGGCTTGGTCGGCGAGTCCGGCTGCGGAAAGTCGACGCTGGGGCGCGGCCTGATGGGCCTGCTGCCGGCCGGAGCCAAGCGCGACGGTCAGGTGCTCTTCAGGGGCGAGGACATCCTGCAGATGCGGCCCGACGACGCTCGCTCGATGCGCGGCCCCGACCTCGGAATGATCTTCCAGGAGCCGCTGACGCGACTGAACCCGCTGATGCGCGTGTCCGAGCACTTCGAGGAGACGATCCGCCAACACGAGGGCGGTCTGTCGAAGGCGACGGTCCGCGAGCGAGCCGTCGAGGTGCTCAACCTGATGGGCATCCCGCCCACGCGCTACCGGTCGTACCCGCACGAGTTCTCCGGCGGGATGCGCCAACGACTGATGATCGCTCTCGCGCTGGTGCTCCGGCCCGCGTTCGTCGTCGCCGACGAGCCCACGACGGCTCTCGACGTGCTGGTCGAGGCGCAGATCATCAAGATCCTCAACGACTTGCGTCAGAACTTCGACACTGCGCTGCTGCTGATCACCCACAACCTCGGCATCGTCGCCGAGGCGTGCGACCGGGTGGCCGTCATGTATGCCGGCCGGATCGTCGAGCAGGGCGACGTGCGCGACGTGTTCGGCAATCCGCAACACCCGTACACCCAGGAGCTGCTGCGGTCGACGATCAGCCTGAGCACCACCGGCCTCAACTTCATCCCCGGCTCGCCTCCGGACCTGATCGAGCCCCCGCCGGGCTGCCGTTTCCACCCACGCTGCCCGCACGCGATGAAGGTCTGCACCGACCAAGACCCGGTGCCGATCACGACGGCTGACGGCCGCCACGTCGAGTGTTGGCTGCACGGGCCGAAGTCGCTGATTCCGCCGGGTGGCACCGACAAGGTCGAGCGGGAGGAGATCGGCATTGCCGACGAAGCCTGACGTCGCGGCGTCGTCCGACAACGTCCTCGACATCCGAGACCTCTCGGTTCGGTTCGAGCTGGGCGGCGACGCGCTCGCGCGCCTGTTCGGCCGGTCGACCGGCACCGTGCACGCCGTCGACGGCGTCAACCTCAGTCTGCGCAAGGGCGAGGTGGTAGGCCTGGTCGGCGAGAGCGGAAGCGGCAAGTCGACGCTCGGCCGCGCGCTCCTCGGACTGGTTCCCGCAGCCGACGGCTCGATCGTCTTCGGCGGCAACGACATCGCCGGCTACAGCCGCCGCCAACTGCGCGAACATCGCCGGCACGCCCAGATGGTGTTCCAGGACCCGAACGCGGCGCTCAACCCGGCGATGACGGTCGAGCAGGGCGTCGGCGACGCGCTTCGGATCCAAGGCGTGAAGTCCGCCGAGGAGCGGAGACGCCGGGTGATTGACGCGCTCGAGCATGTCGGGCTGTCGCCGGTCGACCTTTTCCTGCCGAAGTACCCGCGCGACCTGTCCGGCGGGCAGAAGCAGCGGGTGGTGATCGCCCGGGCGATCGTCATGGGCCCGACGCTGCTGGTGGCCGACGAGCCGATCTCGATGCTCGACATGAGCGTGCGGGCGAAGATCCTTCAGCTGATGCTCGATCTCAAGCGCGAGTTCGACCTCACCTACGTCTACATCACCCACGACCTCGCCAGCGCGAAGTTCTTCTGCGACCGGATCGCGATCATGTACCTCGGGCGCATCGTCGAGCTCGGCGACACCGAGAAGATCTTCGCCGATCCCAAGCACCCGTACACGAAGGCGCTGCTCGCGGCGATCCCCGATCCAGACCCGAGCCGCTCGCTGCCGCGCCAGCTGTTGACGGGCGAGATACCCGACGCCGCGCGTCCGCCGCTCGGCTGCTCCTTCCACCCGCGCTGTCCGGCAGCATTCGAGAAGTGCGGATGGGAGCCGCGCGACCTCGTTGCCGCGCTCGAGAAGCACTGGCTCAAGGCGGCCGCGGCGACGTACGACGTCGAACGCTCGAAGATCGCCAATCTCGACGCACTCGCGAGCCAAGAGGGCGGATCGGCGAAGCTCCAACCGTCGAGGAGTGGCAGCGTCGCCGACCTGCGCGACCTGCTCGAGGAGGTCAAGACCGACCCGGCGAACGAGGCGTTCTGGCGGGGAGTGCGCGAGGTGCGCGACACCGACGGCGCGGTCGAGGTGGTCTTCCACGAGGGAAGCGATCCGATGCTGCGTGATTCCGGGTCCGTCGAGGTCGCCTGCCACCTCTTCTAGCGGCAGCCGTGCCTCGCCATGTGCACCTGCGTCGTGGGCACGCCCCCACCAATGGGCAGTACGCCCGCCAGGGAAGCACCTCAAGC
>DATIOH010000055.1:0-4200 GCA_035473375.1 Nocardioidaceae bacterium
CTGGGCTAGGAGAGGAGAGCTGCCATGCCAGTCGTCGCCTGGGTCACGATCGTGATCGCGGTGCTCATCATCGCCGCCGCAGCGCTCGGCCTGATCCGCGTCATCGGCCATCTGATCGCGGTGCATCGAACGCTCGTCGCCCTCACCGGCGGCGTCGGAGTGGTCGCAGAGCAGACCCAGCCGGTGCCCGCCGCCCTCGCGTCGGTCAACGCGAGCCTCAAGCCCGTCCGCGACTTCTGCGAGGGGGTGTGACATGGCGGCCATAGCCAGTGCAGCCGCTGCGGCAGTCGAGGCGTCGGGCTCGACCACGGGTTGGGCGATCGGCTACACGGTCGGGATCGTCGTGGTGCTCGTCGTCGTCGCCTTGGTCGTCCCGATCCTGGTGCTCGCGCACAAGATCGGACAGGACGCTGTGAAGATCGACGACGCGCTGCAGCGGTCGGTCGAGAACACTGCGGCCCTCAAGGACCTCAACACGACGATCGACCACGCGGAGGTCATCGTCGCCGGACTGAAACGCGGACGCGAGAGGCTGGGTGGTTGAGATGGGCCCCCTCCAGGGCATGACAGCCCTCGAGCTGACGTCGACACAGCGCGGTCTGTGGTGGGGCGCCGTGATTGGCGGCTTCGTCGTCGTGCTGGCGGTAGCAGCGCTGCTGACGGTCCTCGTGCTCGAGGTGCGCACCATCCAACGACGGGTCGCGACGATCAAGAGCACCCTGCGGGCGGCTGCGGACAACACCTCCGACACGGCGCTGATCGCAGAGACCGCCAAGCGCGTCGACGCCGTACTGGCTGAGGGACTCGAGCACCATCTGTTCCTGGGCAGGGTTCTCGACAAGGTGAGGATGTAGCGCCATGACCACCTTGGTCGTCCTCTCCGTCATCGACATCGTTCTGCTGATCGCGGGCCTCGCCTTCTACCTGTTCGTCGTCGGCTCCCAACTCGAGTCGGTCGCGTCCGACCTCGAGGAGTGCAGCGACACTGTCCGCGAGATCGTCGGCAACGCCGAGCCGATCATCCCGGGCGTCGACCACATCAATCGCACCGGCGGTGTCGTCGCCGGCGCGCTCCCGCTGCTGTACGGGATGGCGGAGGGCATCGTCGCCGGGGTGACGCCGCGACCGGAGGCGCCGGCCGAACGGCCGCCTGCGCGGCCCGCGTCGGGCCGGCGCCGGTCCCGGCTGCACGAGGGAGTCGGCTACCGACCAGCGCCGATGCCGAGCGAAGGCGCGTCGTCAGGGGCACAGGAGCCCGAGCCTGTCGGCTAGCGTGGCGGGTCGTTCGGGTCGCGCTTGGTCGTGAGCGGGCCCGCCGTCGGCGCGGAGTACTCACCGATCCAGTGGTCCTCCCAGGCTTGCTCGAACTGCTGCTCGTTGCATGTCGGCCGGTAGACGGCTGCCAGCTCCTGCACGATCTGCTCGCGATGCGATTTCAAACCGCCAGGCACCTCGTAGTGGCAGACAAACACCTTCCACTTGTCGCCGGCGCGCTGCGTCCAGCACGAGGCCCGCGGATGCCCCGCCGGTAGGCCTTCCTTCGACAGGTCGTCCGCGTGGCCGACATAGATCACGGCGTAGCGGTCGGGGTACTTGTCGCCGTCAGGCCGGTACATCACCGCGTAGACCGCGGCTGCGGCCGGAGGCGTCCAGCCCGCCAACACGCGCGGGCCCTCGAAGGGGTAGCCCGCGAGCGAGCCGAGCCTGATCACAGCGCTCCACCCTCAAGGTCGTCGTCATCGTCCTCGCCTGCGACCTCGACCGCGATCGCCGGCCACGTCGGCAGGCCGGCGACGGCCGCAGCCCCCACGAACGCCTCGACGGCGCGGGCGGCGGCGCTGTCACGTCCGTCGGCCTCGACGACCAGTCGCGCTCCGTACGACGTCGTGCCGATGCCCGACGCGACACCGCTGAGAGCGGCGACGGCGTCGGCTAGCTCGACGATCTCCTCACGCGTCAGGACGCGGTCGCCGTCGGCCGTGACGACAACGCTCCACTTCACGCGGCCGGCTCCTCACCCAATCGCGGCAGAAGCGCCGCGCTCTGCTAACCCAGTCGCGGCAAAAGCGCCGCGAATTGCTCGAGACTGCGCAGGTCGTGGCCCGACAGCACCAGGTCGACGTGCGGCTCGACAACCATCATGCCAATCGTGGTCGCCTTGAAGCGTGCTGCGTCGCCCTTGTGCGGATTCAGCCAGACAATGCGATGACACTGGCGCGTCAGCCGCTTCATCGCCCGCTCGAGCACGGCCGGATCGCCTCGGTCGAGCCCGTCGGAGCAGACGACGACAATGCCTCCACGGCCGATGCCGCGGGAGCCGTGCTCGCGGACGTACGTCGACAGCGAGTCGCCGATCCGGGTGCCGCCGTCCCAGTCGACGACAGCGGCCGCGGCTCGGTCGAGCGCGTCGTCGGGCTTTCGATGCTCCAGCTCCCGAGTGATCCGGGTCAGGCTGGTGCCGAAGCAGAACACCTCGACCCGACGCGCGGCGCGATTTGTCGTGTGCGCGAACTGCAGGAGGTTGCGTGAGTAGTCGGCCATCGAGCCGGAGACGTCCAAGATCAGCACCAACGGCCGCGGCCTCAGCCGTCGTCGACGCCACCGCTGCTCGAGCGGCTCGCCGTGGGTGCGCATGGCCTGTCGGACGGTCCGCCGGACGTCAGGGATGCGTCCCGCCGGGTCGGGCCCGAACCGCCTGCTGCGACGGCGCGGCGGGGCGAGGCGGATGGCCCGCATGATCCGGCGCAGGGCGACGAGCTCGTCGGGGCTGCACGAGGCAAATGACTTCGATCGCAGCACTGCCGCGTCGGATGCCCTCAGTCCTAGCCGAGCCTCGTCTTCATGCTGCTCGCCGGCAGTCGGCTGAACTTCCGGAAGCTGGAGGATTGACTGAGCGTCTTCGCGTGCCTGGGGTGTGAACGGTTCGGCACCATCCTCGGGCGGGTCGTCGCCGAGGAAGAAGGAGCGGAACACGTCGTCGTAAACCTCGATGTGCTCGAGCCGACTGATCAGCGTCGCCCGGCCGGCCCAGTAGAGGTCGACCAGATCTGCCGGGTTGAGCGGCGCGACGCCCGCGCAGTACATCAGCACATCGCCGGAGCCGACAGGGACACCCGCCGCCCGCAGCTCGCGGGCGAAGGCTACGAGCGTCTTGGCGAATGCCGCGTCAGCCACCGGACGCGAGCTCGTCAACCCGGTCGAGCACGACGTCGAGGTCGTCGCGCTCCTTGACCACGGCGCCGAGGGTGTCGGTGATGCTGACGGCATCGAGGTCGGTGGCGCCGAGGGCGTCGAGGGTGCGCGCCCAGTCGATCGTCTCGGCGACGCCCGGCGGTTTCGCCAGCTCGAGCGACCGCAGCCGGTTAACCGCCGCCACCACCTTGCGCGCGAGGATCTCGGAAATGTCGGGCTCGCGCACCAACACGATCTCGAGCTCGCGCTCCGCGGTTGGGTAGCCGACCCAGTGGTACAGGCACCGGCGTTTGAGAGCGTCATGCAGCTCGCGCGTCCGGTTCGAGGTCAAGACGACGAGAGGCGGCGACTCGGCGACGATTGTGCCGACTTCGGGGATGGTGATCTGGAAGTCAGACAGGAGCTCCAGCAGAAAGGCCTCGAACTCGTCGTCTGCGCGATCGATCTCGTCGACGAGCAACACGGCCTGGTCGCCGGCGCGAACCGCGTCGAGCAGCGGGCGCTCGAGAAGGAACTTCGGCCCGAACAGCGCATCGACAGCCGCGTCGTCGGCAAGCCGCTGCTCTGACAGCGCGCGGATCTGCAGCATCTGGCGCGCGTAGTCCCACTCGTACAGAGCCTGGCTCGTGTCGATGCCCTCGTAGCACTGCAGCCGGATCAGCCGACGGCCGAGGACGACCGCGAGCGCCTTGGCCACCTCGGTCTTGCCAACGCCCACCTCGCCCTCGAGAAGGATGGGGCGCCCCAATCGGAGTCCGAGGAAGACCGTGGTCGCGAGACCGCGGTCGGCAAGGTATCCGTCGGACGCGAGTGCGTCAGTGAGGTCGGCGACGGTCGCCGGATGGGTCATGTGGGGTTCGCGTCGATCTCAGTCGACGTCTGCACGACTGGCGCCCAGGACGAGGTCGCGAACGCTCTGGCCCGACGTGTCGAGCTTGCCCTCGCGCTCTAGCCGGTCCCGCCACGCGCTGCGGAGGTCGCTGCCGGGCTCGGCCCAGCCATCGAAGC
>DATIOH010000056.1:0-6862 GCA_035473375.1 Nocardioidaceae bacterium
GGGTCCGCGTTCGGCTCGGCCGGGTCCGAGATCGCGTGGTCGCCACTCCACTGCCCCGCGGCGCCGGCGTGCTGACCTCGCTGGTTCGGGCGGACGGACTGCTGGTGGTGCCCTCCGGAGTGGAGGGCCACCACGCGGGTGAACAGGTGCGAGTCGAGCTGCTACGCGGTTTAGGCGAGAGCGACCGCACGATCGTCGCGATCGGTTCCCATGACCTGGTGCTCGATCTGGCCGCGTCGGCGTTGCGCGCTGAGGACCCGCTGATCACCCTCGCGTCGTCCAACGTCGGATCGCTCGGCGGCCTGGTCGCCATGCGGGATGGCCTCTGCCACATCGCCGGCTCGCATCTGCTCGACCCGGCCACCGGTGACTACACGTTGCCCTTCGTCGACAAACTGTTGGGCGCGGACGCTGCGGTCATTCGGCTCGTCCATCGTGACCAGGGCCTGATCGTTGTTCCCGGAAACCCGCTCGGGCTACGGACCATCGACGACCTGCGCCGACCCGGGCTGCGGTACGTCAACCGACAGCGTGGCGCCGGGACCCGCGTGCTGCTTGACCACGAGTTGGCGCAGCGCGGAATTGATCCCGCAGACATCGCGGGGTACACCCGGGAGGAGCACACGCACCTGGCCGTTGCCGCGGCCGTGTCCGTCGGCCGAGTCGACGCCGGGCTGGGCATCCTCGCCGCCGCCCGCGCCTTCGGACTCGATTTCGTTCCCGTCGCGCAGGAACCATACGACCTGGTTGTCCGGGCCGATGGCCTCACCGATGACCGGCTCGCTCCCCTGTGGAAGCTCTTGGACCGCCGCGACTTCCGGGATCAGATCGAGGCACTCGGCGGCTACTCGTGCGCGGAGACGGGCAAGCGGATTCGCTGACTCGTCGCAACCCGATCCCTTGAGCGCCGGTCGAGGTCGGCCATTGATCGGCACCAAGGTCGAGACGCCGGCGACCGCCGTCGCTTCGACAAGCCTCTGGTGTGCGCGGCGCCGCGGATGCCGAGCTTCCAAGCGCTCGCAGCCCGTCGCGAGAAACCGCACCTCCGTCCTCGCCGCGTCGTAACCGACCGTCGCCCCGCCGCCAGTGCCGCACTAGCCGATGTGAACACCCCCTGCGCCCCGAATCGGTCGCCGCTGGCCGCATTCGGTGCAGGCGCCGCAATCGGCGTCCTCGGCGGGATGGTCGGTCTCGGCGGTGCCGAGTTTCGGCTGCCACTCCTGATCTCCGTGTTCGGGTTCGCCGCCGCGCGTTTGCCGTTGTCATGGCAACTGGCTCCATCGCTGGTGCGGTCGTCGGGGGGGCGCTCCTCCGGTCCGTTCCGTCAGCGGTGATCGTCCCCGTCCTGGTCGCGCTCCTTCTCGTCACCAGCGTCAAGGTCTGGCTCGCCAGCATCGAGCGCGCCGACGCGTCCGTCAGTGCATGAGCAGATGGCTCGTTCACACGAGGCCGCCCTAGGTACACCGGCGTGCGCGCCAAGGCCCGGGCCTCCCGTCGTCCCGGCGACGTGACACTCGGACTTTGATGCCTCGCAGCTACATCCCCGAGTAGGTGTGGAAGCCCGATCCGAACAGGTTGATACCGACGAAGTTGAACAGGAACGTCGCGTATCCGCAGAGGGCGACGTACGCCGCGGCGCGGCCCTGCCATCCGGCGGTCGCCCGGGCATGCAGGTAGGCGGCGTAGGCGACCCAGGTGATGAACGCCCACACTTCCTTCGGGTCCCAGCCCCAGAACCTGCCCCAGGCATACTGCGCCCAGATGGCCCCGCAGAGCACCGCAAAGGTCCACAGCGGAAACGCGAAGGCGTGCACTCGGTAGGCGACCCGGTCGATCGACTCGGCGTCGGGGGCGCGCCAGAGGAACCCGCGTCGAGGTAGGTCGGGGTTGGCAGCCGCCTTCGCCTCGAGCCGCGATCTCACCAGGTACAGGACCGACGCAATCGCGCCGACCGTGAAGGCGCCGCCGGCGATCGCAGCCGACGAGACATGGATCATCAGCCAGTACGAGTGAAGCGCCGGCACCAGCGGCGAGATCGGCCGGTACAGCACGATGACCGCGATGCCCAAGACGAGAACCAGGAAGCCGGTGACCGGAAGTCCGAGCCAGCGCACGTGATATTTGCGAACGAGGAACAGGTAGGCGACCGCGACGGCGAGCGAGCCGGTGATCGCGAACTCGTACATGTTGCCCCAGGGCACGCGCTGAGCAGCGATGCCGCGGCTGATCACGCCGACCGCTTGGATCAGGACACCGAGCACGGTGAGCGATAGGCCGATCCGGCCATAGCGGTCGCTGCGCTCGACGTCGTCGGCGGCAGACCGAGTCCGCGGCGCGGCCGGCGGGACGATCGGGCGCCCAGTCGACATTGCCTCGGCGGCGGGTGAGCTCGTGACGACGGCAGACGCCGCGACGGCAGAGGCCGGGGCTGCCGCGGCGGCCAGAGCAGCGGCGTCAGCGTCGGCGACGGCGTCAGCTGGCAGGCTGCGGGCCAGGGCCCACTCAGCTACATGGCAGAACATCGCGAGGGTGTACACGATGGTCGCGGCGTACATCGCGTTGTTGCTCAGATGCGCCATCGTCTCGGTCACGTGCTGCTCTCCTCGTCTTCGCGCGCCTCAGGCTTCGGCTGCGACCTCGGCTGTGGATCAGCATCGTCGGGCCCGGTCGGCCCGCGCAACCGGGCGACGACCTCGGCGACGTGCGCCTTGGGGTCACCGCCCGAAACCCGGTCGAGCGCCGCGACTTCGACCACGGTACGCCCAGCCTCGTCCGTCCGAGAGCGCACCCAGGTGCGTCGGGGGCGCACGAATAGCGACCCCAGCAGGCCGGCGATGGCGGCGAGCACTCCGACGAGCGGAACCAACTTGCCCGGCTGTCGGCTGACCTGCAGCTGCGCCCACCGCTCGTAGCCGTCGAATCGGATCGAGCCGACGCCGTCACCGAGGTCCGCGGTCTCGCCTTTCGACAGGATCAGCGCGCGCGGCTTGCCGTCAGCCGTCTTGATCTGCTTCATGTCCTGGGTGTCGAGGACGTACACCGACTGCGCCGCACCCTTGTCGAGCCCGAGGTTTCCCGAGTATGCGATCAGCGACAGCACCGGGTTGTCGGCGTCGGGGAAGGTCGAGCACGGCACATTGCCTGTGCAGATGTCGGCCGTGGGAAAGAAGTATCCCTGGAACCCGAGTTGCGTCGGACTGGCGTCGGGCGCCTTGATCACGCCGAACGACAGGAACGACGAGTTCTGCGGCAAGAAGATGACCGGTCCGGAGTAGGCGACGTTGCCGTCGCCGTCCTTGACTGTCACGACCGGCGCGTATCCATGGCCGATCAGGAACACGGACGTGCCGTCGACGTCGAGCGGGTGGTTGACGCGGAGGTCGTAGTTGTACGGCTGTGCGCCGGGGTGATCTGTGACGGTGAGATCGGCGTCGAAACCCGTCGGCGTGCCGCGGCCGACGCCGGAGCGCGCCCACGACACGTGGAAATCGTCGACCGTCAGGGTGAACGGAGCGAGGTTGGCGATGTCGAACTGGCTGCCAGGGGTGAAGTCGTCGTAGCTCACCAGTGCGTTCTGGAAGGAGTTGCCGGTGATCACCGCGACTCGCCCCTTGAAGCCGTATAGGCCCGTCACCGCGACTCCGACCAAGACGACCAGCAGGGCCAGGTGGAAGACCAGGTTGCCGGCCTCGCGCAGGTAGCCCTTCTCGGCCGCAACGACCTGGGTACCGTCGACGTCGTACGCGTCGACTCGTCGTCGCTGCGACTTCAGCAGCCCCCGCGCCCGCGTCGCGACCTCGGACGCGGATTCGTCGGTCGTCCAGGTCTCGTAGGCGCCGAGCCGGTCGAGCCGCCGCGGAGCCTTCGGCGGACGCGCCCGCGCCGCTCGTGCGTAGACCCGCGCCCGCGGCACGATGCAGCCGAGCAACGAGATCATCAGCAGCAGATAGATCGCGCCGAACCAGACCGAGCTGTAGACATTGAACAGTCCCAGCCGGTCGAAGAGCGTGACGAGATCGGGGTGCCGCTGCTTGAACGAGGCGACCTCCGACGGGCTGATCCGCGTCTGCGGGATCAGCGACCCCGGGATCGAGGCAAGGGCGAGCAGGAAGAGCAGGACCAAGGCTGTACGCATCGACGTCAGCTGGCGCCAGATCCACCGCGCAAACTCGATCGGCCGAAGCGCGGGCGGGAGCGGGCGCCGGTCGGGTGGCCCGCCCCCCTGCTGCTCGCCGACGACATAGGCGTCGTCGGCCGTGCGCGCGAAGTCGTCGGGGCGAGAGACACCCGACGGCCGCTCAGACTGGCGTCTCAAAGCCGGGCAACCATGACTGCATGGACTGGACCATCGAGTCCCAGGCGCCGGTCAGCACGAGCACGCCGACCGCGACGAGCATCGCCCCGCCGAACCGCATCACCCAGATCTGCCGACGGCGCACCCACTCGACGGCGGTCGACATCCGGTGGAAGGAAATCGCCGCGATCAGGAACGGGATGCCGAGGCCGAGGCAGTAGAAGAACGAGAGGAAGGCCCCGCGACTCGGATTGGGCCCGAAGGTGCCGCCGAGCGACAGCACCGCAGCCAGCGTCGGGCCGATGCACGGCGTCCAGCCGAGCCCGAACAACACGCCGAGGACGGGCGCGGCGCCCACTCCGACCGCCGGCACCGCGTGCACGCGTACGTCGCGCTGGAACCACGGGACGACGCCGGCGAACACGAGCCCGAGGACGATCGTCACAACGCCGAACACCTTCGTCAGGACGTCCTGGTGCTCGATCATCCTCTCGCCGAGCGCGCCGAACGCACCTCCGAGCGTGACGTAGACAAGCGAGAATCCGAGCACGAACAGCCCGACGCCCGTGACCATCCGGCCACGAACACCCTCGCTGCCTCCGGCCACGATGTCGGCGGCCGACAGCCCGGTGACATACGAGAGATAGCCCGGCAGCAGGGGCAGGACACAGGGCGAGAAGAACGAGACCGTGCCCGCGATCAGGGCGACCGGCACCGCAAGGACCAGCGATCCGTCGAGGGCCGTGTCTTGGAACCACTGCGACAAGGAGGCGACCGGCATCGCGCTCATGCGGTTCCCCCGACGTCGTGGACGAGGTCGACCAGCGTCGTCGTCGTCGTCGGCCCGAGCACCACGGCGGCGACCCGCCCCTCGGCGTCGAGCACGATGGTCGACGGCAGCGAGGTCGGCGGCACGGCGCCGTTGAAGGCGAGCAGCAGCTTGCCGCCGCTGTCGTAGAGGCTCGGGTACGGCACGTCGAACGTCCGCGTGAACGCGACTGCATTGGCCTTCGAGTCGTCGTTGCGGTCGAGACCGACGAACTGGGCCTCGGGCAATCGCTTCTGCGCCTCGACGAGCGCGGGCGCCTCTCCACGGCACGGACCGCACCATGACGCCCAGTAGTTCACGACGACAACCTGGCCGCGGTAGTCGGCGAGATCGAGCTGGCCGCCGTCGATGGTCTCGCCCGCCAAGTCGATGGGCTCGTGCCGATCGGACGGCGCCACGGTGACAATGGCCCCGGCGCCTGTGATGCCGGCGCTGCCGTCTTCTTGTCCAGACGACGTCGTGCAGGCGCTGACGGCCAGGACCAGCGTGGCCGCCACGGCCACACTGACCAGCCTGCTCCGCGAAAGCCAGCGGTTCTGCACGCGTTACGCCCCCGCGGTGAACTTCATCACCGGCTTCACCGGCAGCAGGTCGGCTGCCGGCTCCGAGTACGCCACGGTGACGACCTTGTCGTCGCGGTACGTCACGGTCGTGAGGCTGGCGAGGCTGCATTGCCGGCGGCGCGGGTCGTGGGCCAGCCGCCGTCCCTCGATGAACGAGCGGACGATCCAGACCGGCAGCTGGTGCGAGACGATCAGCGCCTCATGGCCGGTCGCAGCCTCACGCGCGTCGTGCATGGCCGCGAGCATCCTGATCACGACGTCTTTGTACGGTTCGCCCCATGACGGCTTGAACGGGTTGTAGAGGTGCTTCCACGCCGATGCCTTGCGCAGGGATCCGTCGCCGACGCCGAACTTCGTGCCCTCGAAGACGTTGTCGGCCTCGATCACGCGCGGATCGGTGACGATCTCGAGGCCGAGCGCCTCCGCCGCCGGCCGCGCCGTCTCTTGAGCGCGCTCGAGCGGCGACGACACCAGGTAGGTGATGTCGCGATCCTTGACCGTGTGCGCGACGCGCTCGGCCATCTTCCGGCCGATCTCGCTGAGGTGGAAGCCGGGCAGCCGGCCGTACAAGATGCCGGTCGGGTTGTCGACCTCGCCATGGCGCAGGAGATGGATGACGGTCTTGGCCGGCTGCGCCTCGGTGGACTCCGTCACGAGTCGGCTCCTTCGTCGGGACGGGCGCTCGCCGCAGCCGCCGCCGCGGCCGGCAGGGCCGCGCCGATGCGGTCGATCGCCCGGCCGTCGTGCGTGGCGCTGACGAACCAGGCCTCGAACGCGCTCGGCGGCAGGTAGACGCCCTGATCGAGCATCGCGTGGAAGAACGCCTTGAATCGGTACAAAGCCTGCCGGCTCGCGTCGTCGAAGTTGTGCACGGCCGATACCTCCCCCTCTTCTACGAAGAAGCACGAGAAGAGGTTTCCGGCAGCCTGAACCACGTGCGGGACCCCGGCGCTCGACAGCGCATCGCCGACGAGAGCGGCAATCGCCGCCGCCGCCTCGTCGAGCCGGTCATAGACGTCGTCGGTCGCAAGCTGAAGGGTCGTGAGCCCGGCCGTCGTGGCGATCGGGTTCCCCGACAGCGTGCCGGCCTGATAAACCGGCCCCGACGGCGCAAGGTAGGCCATCACGTCGGCGCGACCGCCGAATGCCGCGGCAGGGAAGCCGCCGCCCATCACC
>DATIOH010000057.1:0-8067 GCA_035473375.1 Nocardioidaceae bacterium
GCCCACCCCCCAAAGTGGAGCCACCCTGCGACGGCGGCCCACCCCAAAGTGGAGCCACTTTGCGACGGCGTCCCACCCCCAAAGTGGAGCCACTTTGGGGCTATTCGGGGGTGATGAGCTCGACGTCGGCGTAGCCGATGGCAGCAAGCGAGTCGCCGAGCGATGCGGCGTCGCCGACCACGACGATCGTGAGCTCGTCGGGCCTGACGATCTCGGCATAGGCATCGTTGGCCGCGCCAGTCGTCACTGCCCGGATGCGGGCCAGGTTGACGTCGACATGGTCGAGTGGCAGGCCCTGCGAGAGCAGCAGTTCGACTCGCCCGACGACGGCGTCTGCGCGCTCGAAACCGAGAGCTGCAGAGTCGGCGGCGGCGTGGACACCGGTCGTCACCTCCTCGTCCGTGAGCGAGCCGTTCGCGTCGCGGAGGATGGCGACGATGTCGGCGATCGACTCTGCGGTCGCTCCGCTGCGTACCGCCGTCGACACCGCGAGCACCCCTGCCCCACGCCCGGTGTCGAGCGATGAGCTTGCGCCGTAGGTGACGCCCTTCTGCTCGCGCAGCACTGTGTTGATCCGTGACGAGAAGCTGCCGCCGACGGCGTGGTTGGCGACGAACATCGCCGCCCAGCGCTCGTCGGCCCGCGTGACTCCGGGACCGCCGACCCTGATCGTCGACTGCGTTGCCTCCGGGAAGTCGACGAGGATCAACTGCGGCCTCCGGCTGAACTGAGGCGGCTCGGTGCACGCCGCGACATCGCCGTCGCGCGACCAGCCGCCGAGGGTCCGCTCCGCCAACGCGAAGGGATCGATGTCGGCGAAGTCGCCGGCGATGACGAGCGTCGCTCGATGCGGGTGCAGATATCGCTCGGCGTACGCGATCACGTCGTCGCGGCCGACTGCGGCGACGGAGTCGGTGTCGCCGCCCGACGGCCGGGCGACTCGTGCCTCGCCGAAGAGTGCCGCGTTGAGGCGCTCGACCGCGACGTGCTGCGGATACGCCCGCGCCTGCTCGATCTCCTGAAGCCGAAGCGACTTCTCGTGCTCGAACTCGTTGGTATCGAAGGTCGCCGACTGCACTGCGTCGCACAGCAGTCCGAGTGCCGGGTCGAGGCGGGTCGCAGGCGCGGACAGACGCACCGCGAAAGCGTCGGGCGTCACCCCGGCCACGAGGTCCGCACCGCAGACCGCGAGCGCGTCGGCGAAGTCCTCGGCGCTTCGGCCGGCAGCGCCTTGCGTCAACGTGCGTCCGGTGAGCGCCGCAACGCCTTCGAGCTCTCGCGCCTCGACGGTCAGGGGCACGTCGAAGAGGAGTGACGTCGACACGACGTACTGGCCCGGGCAGTGGTAGGCGAGCATGCGCAACCCATTGGGCAGGACATCTTCGACCGCGCTCGGGAAGCGCCAGCCGTCTGCAACCGCGACCGAAGGCGCCGTGGTCACCGTCATCGGTCGGTCTCCGACGCTGCGACCGCGGCTTCGAGCTCGAGCGACCCGTCCGACCCGCGCTCCTCGAACGGGACGATCCGTGCCTGCGCCCGCAGACACGGCAGCAGCCAGAGCTCGACCGCGGCGCGCACCTCCTCCGCGGTGATCGATCGCAGCACCGGAAGTCGTTCGTTGACGGCACCGGGGTCGTCGAACAGCAGCGCGCTCGCGGAGATCGCGTCGGCTCGACCGGCCGCGGTGCCCATCTCGTCGAGCCAGTCGCGCTCGGCCTGCGCCCGCGCCACCTCGAGCTCGACCTCCGTCGGCCCGTCGGCTGCGAACGCCTCGAGCGTCTCGCGGACGACGTCGACGACCTCGTCGAGATCACGCCCTGGCACTGCGCGGACCGATCCCAGGCCGAGCGAGTTGCCTGCGATCAGCGGATTGACGCCGAAGCCGGCTGACAGCGCACTCTGCTCCTTGCGGACCAGGCGGCGGTGCAGCCTGCTCGTGTCGCCGTCGCCCGCGATCGCGGCGGCCAGGGTCGCAGCGGCGAGATCGCGCCCGGTGGGGGAATCGGCCGGCAGCCTGCCCGCGAACCACACCGCCGGCGCCGGCACGTCCTCGACGAAGTCGAGCCGATCGTCCGCGCCGACTGCGGGCAGCGGGTCGGGCAGGGAGCGGGTGGGGCGGTCGCCAGCGGGAATGTGGCCGAAGTACAGCTCCGCACGCCGGAACGCCTCGTCGGCGTGGGCATCGCCGACGATCGAGAGGACCGCGTTGCTCGGCATGTAGTACCTCGCGTGGAAGGCACTGACCTCTTCCAGCGTCGCGGCGGCGAGGTGCTCCATGTTTCCGATCGGCAGATGGCCGTACGGATGCTCGACGTCGAAGACCAACGGCAGGATGCGTTCGAACATCGTTCCGTACGGGACGTTGTCCATCCGCTGACCGCGCTCCTGGGCGACGACGTCGACCTGGTTGGCGAAGTTGTCCTGCGTGAGCGCGTCGTCGAGGTAGGCCATCCGGTCGGCCTCGAGCCACAGGGCGAGGTCGAGCGCGCCGCTCGGCATCGCCTCGAAGTAGTTGGTGCGGTCGAACGACGTCGTCGCGTTGGCACTGGCGCCGGCGCCCTGCAGGAGGGCGAAATGCTCGCCGCTCGCGACGTGTCGCGAGCCTTGGAACATCAGATGCTCGAAGAGGTGGGCGAAGCCCTGACGATGGGGCTCCTCGTGACGCGACCCGACGTCGTACCAGATATTCACCGCGACGACACCGAGGCCAGGGGTCGGGCTCACCACCACGCGCAGCCCGTTGTCGAGGGTCTTCGCGTCCATGGGATAGGCGACATCGGGCGGCACGCCAAGAATCTACCTCCCGTTCAGATACCCGTCCGCTTCCCGTCGGTCACGCGCAGCGCTGAAAGCAGACCGTGTACCAGGGAGAACGAGGCAACCTCTTTCACCTGCGAAGACAGCGATTACTGTCGGGTAGAGGGGTAATACGGTGACATTGGGACACAGCAAAGGGGCGCACGTCGACCGCCGTCGCCGGCGAAGCTGGGGGCGAGGCGCCATTGGATGGGCGGTCTTGTTGTCATGCCTGTCGGCAGCCGCTGCCCAGGCAACCGGCAGCCCGCAGCCGGCCATCCCGCTGGCCACTGGGCCGATCAGCTCAGGAAGCGCCCCGATCGCGACCACCGACCTCGCCGCTACCCCTCCTCCCGCGCCGTCCGCCGACTCGTTCGCCCGCGCGGCCGCCGCCGAGATCGAGCCGCACCGCACCGGCCCGGGCGGCACCACCGTCATCACCGAGGACACGAAGCAGCGGGTCGCCGACGTCAGCTCATCGACGAAGTACGACATCCCGCAGGCGGCCCTGATCGCCTACAAGCGGGCGATCATCGTCATGGACAAGACGGCGCCTGAGTGCCACGTCACCTGGCCCGTCCTCGCAGGCATCGGACAGGTCGAGTCGGACCAGGGACGCTATGGCGGCGCGCAGGTGCTCGCCGACGGCTCGACCAACCCTCACATCGTCGGTATCCCGCTCAACGGCGTCGGCAATGTCGCGCGGATCCCCGACACCGACAACGGCCGGTGGGACTCCGACACCGTCTGGGACCGCGCCGTCGGTCCGATGCAGTTCATCCCGAGCACCTGGGCTGTCGTCGGCGTCGACGCCGACAACGACGGCGTCCGCAACCCGCACGACTTCGACGACGCAGCGCTCGCGGCGGCGGTGTACCTGTGCGCCAACGACCGCGACCTCAGCACTCCTGGCGGCCTGCACGCCGCGATCTACAGCTACAACCACTCCGAGTCGTACGTCGACACAGTGCTGAGCCTTGCCCGCGCATACGCGAATGGCGACGTCGCAGTCGTGCCGAACGACGGTCCGGCTGCCGACACCGGCGACAACAACAATGGCGGCACGTCGGGGTCGAGCGGTCACGGGGGTCGCGAGCATGGCGTGATCGTGCGCCACCACCCCGGACACCAGCCACCACCCGGGGGCGGCGGCACACCTGGGCCGGGACCGGGACCCAACCCGACGCCAGACCCCGACCCGATCGTGCTCGCCGGATTCCTCGCGCCGTGCGAGAAGGATGCAACCGCCTGGTGCATCGGCGACGCACAGCTCAACTTCGGCGACAACGCAGACCTGACTCACGCGCAGGAGGACTACGACGCCGACGGAGTCGTCGAGGCTGTCGGCGACGAGCTCGCCGGGCTGTCAGAGGTGCGGGTCAGGGTGACCGTCGACCCAGACACCCACGTCGTACTGACCATCCGGGGCCTGCCCTACGCCGTGATAGAAGCCACTGAGCCGACTCCGACCGACCCGACCACCGCCGACCCCACTACCGCCGACCCCACCACCGCCGGCCCGACGACCACCGGCCCGGCAACGACCGACCCGACAACGACGGTCCCGACCATGACCCAGCCGATTGCGACGGACCTGTAGCGAGAGACTGCCCCAGCCGGACCCGACCGGATCCCATGAGGGCGAGCAACTTGGGCGAGCCATCGTGGTTCCGCTATGAGTTCTCCCCTAGGTTGCCGAGTATGCGCAGATACCTTGCCGGCGCAGTTGCGCTGACGGCAGCCGCGGCATTGCTTGCGTCGACCCCCGCCATCGCCGGCGGGCCGACGGACCCGAACGGCGGCGAGGTCGGCCTCGGCATGGCGGGCGGCCTGAAGTACATCTCCGAGACCCACAATGTCGGCGACGGAGGCACGCACACTCCGCCGTACGACGCGACGGACATCGCGTGTGGCCCCCATACCAACTCGCCATGGCACGTGGTGTCCGGTGGAGCCGCGGTGAAGGCTCCCGCCCAGCAGACCCTGCTCGCGGTGATGCGGCCGATGGACCTCGACCCGGCCTTCGAGTCACCCGACAACGCCGCTCCCGACGACTGGTGGGAGAGCGTCGTGAAGTCAGTCGTCGGTCACAAGCTCACCGGATACGCCATCTGCTCGAAGAAGCCCAGCCACTACGTCTTGCACACAACGCCGACGTCGGCGAGCAGCAACCGAACCGACACCGTCAGCTGTGCCGCTGGCGACGCGGTCGTCGGCGGCGGCGCGTTCATCGCGACCACCGACAGCTTCGTCAACTCCAGCTATCCGATCGCCGGTGGTTGGCGGATCCGAGTCAGGGACACCGTGGGCGGAGCGGGTGGGATGCAGGCGTACGCCGTCTGCCGGCCGAACGGCCAGATCGACTCGCGGCTCGTCGCGGTCGAGCACAAGAACGTCGCGCCCGGGACCGCCGCCAGCGCCACGGCACTATGCGGCGCGAGCCGGCATGTCTCCGGCGGAGGCGGCCGGCTGACCGGCCGGATCGGTCAGGCGTGGCTGTCCGCCAGCCGCCCCATCGACGGATCGGACGCCGACTCGGTGCCCGACGACGGCTGGAGGGTGACGGGCTACAACAGCTCCGGTTCGTCCAAGTCGCTCCGGGCAATCGCCGTCTGCGTGACGTCCGGCTGAGCATCAAGATCCGACCCCTAACACGCCGTGACAACACCCCATGACGTGCTGAACGTCGATCTTGATGCGGGACGCTAGGACGCCCTCATCAGGCCGACCGACTCGGGCTTAAAGCCGGGAAACACGGCCGGAACGGAGACGCTGGCAAAGCGGGTCTCGAGGATCTCGGTCAGGACACTGCGGTAGTCGGTGGTGACCTTCAGGTCGCCGTCGACCAGGCTTCCGGAGCCGAGGCCTGGCCAGTTGCCGTGAAACTGACCGCCCTTGACGCCGGCGCCGAACGCGAACGTCGCGTTCGCCCAGCCGTGATCGAGGCCGCCGGTTCCGTTCTGAGAGACCCGGCGCCCGAACTCCGTCAGCGTCACCAGCGTGACCCGGCTGGCCAGTGGGCCGAGATCCTTGAAGAAGGCCGCGACACCTGTCGCGAAGCCCCGGACCATGCCCTTCATCGTGAGCTCGCCGGTCGACTGCAGCGTCCCGACGTTGGTGTGCATGTCCCATGACCCGTAGTCGAGAGTGACCACCTTGACGCCGACTTTCGCCTTGATCAGACGTGCCGTGTCCTTGAGTGCATCGCCGAGGTCTGTCACGGGATAGGCGGCTTGCGGCTGGTACTGCTTCCTGAGTGCTGGCCCGAGCTTGGCCGTGGTGGCGAGCGACGCGCGCGCGCCGACGCCGAGCGGACCGGGCTGCTTGCCCCAGACCTGCTGGAGCGCCCGCCTCCGCCAACCCTTCGCCGTCGGGTCGTCGCCGCCGGCCAGCTCGATGTCGTTGGTCGTCTCGGTCGCGAGCGTCGATTGCGGCCCCATCAGCGACGCCGGCTCGAGGCCGCTGCCGAGGTTGACCGCCTGGAGCGGAGACGTGAGCGTGTCGAGCCCGATCATCCGGTTGATCCAACCGGTCCGCGCCACGGAGCCGGGGTCGGCGTCCTCGATCTGCTCGATCGCGTCGAAGTGCGACCGGTTGGGCTGTGGGAGCCCCGTCGCCAGCACGACGCCGAATGTGCCGGCGTTCCACATGGGAAGCAGCGGCTCGAACTGCGGGTGCAGGCCGAAGCTGTCGTCTTGCGCGACGAGCGTGCCCCGCGGCACTGCGATGCGTGGTCGATGCTCGTAGTAGTAGCTCTCGCCATGCGGCACCACCATCGACAGCGAGTCGGCGCCACCGCGCAGGCTCAGCACGATGAGCACGTTGCCGTCGCCCGTCGCGCCGTATGCGGCCTGGCGGAAGGTATCGCCGAAAACCGAGGTGGCGACGGTGCCGGCGCCGACAAGCGCCAGGTTCCGCAGCATCGCTCGGCGCGACGCCGTGTAGTCCGGGCAGTTGCACTGCTGGTCGGTCATGGGGACAGTCACCTAGCTCTTCGGATGCTCAGCGCGTCAGGAACTGAGGCGTGTCGAGCAAGATGCCCAACAGCTTCGGCAGGCGGGACTGGATCATGTAGTGGCTCGCGGTGAGGAGAGTGCCCGGCGTCATGTCGGTCGCGATGCACGCCGCTCCGAGCACCAGCGGTGTCGCGCCGCGGCCGTGCAGAACCCGGCACAGATGGTCAACGAACTGGTCGAACCGGATCCGCTTCTGCGGCAACCACGAAGCGTGCCGCCGATACTCGACTCCGGTGTTCGGCCACCAGCCTCCGGCGAGCGAGTAGTGCACGTGGTACGAGCCCATCATCCGTCCCGGCGAGGTCCAGACATTCGCCGTGTCGGGGAAGCCATTGGGCGGCCCCCATCCGAACGGCACCTGCCCGACCAGCCGGCAGACGTAGAAGATCGAGTTCGACGCGTCGGCGTCGCGGTGCGGGCGCTTCAGCTTCACGCCGTACGCGCGCAGAGTCGACACGACGTCTTCACTCGGCGTCTTGACCTTCTTGCCGGCGGAGTTCTTGAACTCGGGATGCTCGATCAGCGCCCGCAGAGTCGCCGTGATGTCCGTGCCGGTCTGCTGGAACACGTCGGCCAGATGGTCGACCAGCGTCTGCGACGGGTCGTCCGACACGAATCGGGCGGCGAGCTTGCGGGCGATCCGCTGAGCGGTCGCCGGGTGGTGAGCGAGGTAGTCGAGGTACTCCATCAGCATCGGACGGCCGTCGGGATCGCTGTTCTGATGCGAGAAGCCGAGAACTCTGACCGATCCGGTCGCGTGCCGCGACTCGATGTAGGAGTACTTCCAGCTCTTGAACCGGTCGACGTAGTAGCCGGTCAGGATGCGCGCGGAGTCTTGCACCATCGCCTCGGTGTAGCCCGCCTCGCGACCGACCGTGTGCAGTTCGAGCAGCTCTCGTCCGAGGTTCTCGTTGATCTCGCCGGCCTGCGACATGTCGGCGTCGAGGTACAGGACCATCGTCGGGTGCGGGATCGCCGCCTTCAGCATCGCGTCGAACTTGCCGAGCGCGTGCTTGCGGATCACCTGGTCGTAGCCGGTTCGCCACATCCACGCGAGATCGGTGTGGCCGTAGACATGGAGGTGGTTGAGCCAGAACTCCGTCATCCGCTCGAGCAGCTGCCGCTTCGAGTACGTCCGGCGAAGCAGGGCCCAGCGCGCGTGATCGCACTCGGACTGCCACGCATAGCCCGCGCCCTTCTCGGCGTGCGCCCAGCTGACCTTCGGCGGACGGTGCCGGCTGGGGAACCACGCATC
>DATIOH010000058.1:0-4905 GCA_035473375.1 Nocardioidaceae bacterium
CGCTCGTACGACTGCAGGCCGAGCGGTGCGTCGTCGAGCGGCCACTTGCACGCGGCGCAGGTCCGTTGGTCGACCGTCGCCGGATGGGCGGAGTCGTCTTCGGAGTCCTCGGACGAGTCGTCGAGATCGTTTTCGACCTCGCCGTCGGAATCCTCGGGGAGAGCGTCCGCCACGGTCGCCATTGCGTCGGTGTCGACGCCGTCGGAGACCGGGCTTGCGCGCGGGATGCCTTCAACGACCGGGCCGCGACCGCACAGGCAGTCGACGTCCGCGAGCGGCCCGTGCGCCCGCACGTACCGCACGCAGAGGTCGTGCACTACATAGCCGCACGCGGTTCCGTCGCTGTGGACCGCGAGAATCATCGGTCCCGAGTCAGCCGACCGGTCAAGCGGGCTGGTGTCGCCCGGTGCCTGTCCGCACAGCACGCAGAGCAGATGCGAGTCGTCCGAGAGATGCTGTGTCATCGTGGCCGCCATGCGCCTTCGTGGTCTCCGTCGCCGACTTCGGGCAGGGGCGAGGTGGACATGCGATGGGTCTCCTTCGGTGGGGGTCGGACGACGACTCGAGAGGCGGCGGATGCGATGCAGGCGGCGGGCAGCGGGGCAGCCACCACCGGCTGGGCTGAGGGAGCTCGTGAACCCGTCTGCCTAGATCGGTTTGCCGCCGACGATGACCTTCCGGAGACCGCGTTCACCACCTTGGTGGCAAGGGCAGTGGGGGGCCTGCCTCGGGGCGAAACGTTGCTCCTTTCGGCTCCCGCGCGCCGCGTCGCTTTCGGTCATCGCGGCGTACGCAGCGCAGGCACCGTGCAGCTTCAAGTGGCACGTCGAGCCGTCATGATGGATGACGCGCAGAACTGTGTCGCGCTGTGAGCTCCCGCCCTCTGTGTGCTGGGACGACGCCACGGCGAGCGGCTTGTTGCAGAAGGCACACGGCTCAGGGGCGTCGTCTCCTGAGGTGCCGTCCGGGGTTGCTTCTCCGTCGCTGGGAACCACGCGCTCGACCTCCACCGCGGAGTCGGCCAATGAGCGCCCGCACCAACATGTCACCCCGGACTTGAGGTCGTCAGGGTCTGCCCAGCAGGCGACGTGAACTCGGTACTTGCACCTGTGACCAGAGTGCATCGCCTCGACAGACGCATCGGGATCGTCCTCGTCGATCTCTGTGTGACAGATGGGGCAGAGCTCGACACTCGGCGCCGCGACGTCTCCGAGCTGCACAGCGGATCGGACGACGTCGCGGCCGCAGGTGCACAGTGCGGGGTCGCTGTCGCTCAGACCGACCCAGCACGCAACGTGGATCAGCTGCGAGCACTGCGTGCCATCGGCATGCGGCACCTCGGTCACTGAATCGTCATCCGCGACCGCGGACCTCTCGCAGACGAAGCAGAATCCGCTGTCCTCGTAGGTCGTCGCGTACGCCGTCTCGTCCACCAGCGGCTCGGCTTCGTCGGAGTGTTCGTCGGAGTCACTGTGCGAAGCCAGTTGCTCGGCAGGCGGCGGGTCGATTGACTTGCCGCAGTGGCAGGCGCGGCTGTGGTTGACATGGGCGAGGCCATGAAAGCAGTCGACGTGCATCTGGGCGTTGCGCTCGCAGGCCCAGGCGTCGTGGGTGATGTCTGCGAGCCGGTCTTCGGCGACACCCTCGATCGACTGGTTGCAGACCGGACACGGACGAAGCTCTTCGACCGGCGTTGTCATTGCGTCTCCTTCATTTCGTTAGCGGCGCGATGACGCTATGGGTGTGCTGGCATGCCGGCACAGGCGCAACCGGGCACCACAACGGGCAGCGCGCCAGCTGCCCGCTGCCTCGTCAGAGGCCGGCCTTCAGCCGTCCCCGTCCGACTCGTGGTCGGACGCGTCGTCGTCGCGTCCGGTCGGCGGCTCCCAGCCGGGCGAGTTCTCGTCGACGGCGTTGTCGCTCCTGTCGTGGCCCTCGTCCTCGTCCTCGCCTTCGTCTTCGCCGTCGGACTCGGACTCGTCCCAGTGCTGCACCGCCGCATCCTCGCCATCAGATGAAGACGAAGACGCGGCGGCGAAGTCCGTCGAGAAGGATGATGTCTCGATGGCGGGCGTCGTCGGGGAAACCTCCACGCCAGCCGCGATCTGGCCGCCGCCGCACGGGCACTGCGCAGGCAGGAGCGTTCCCGACCACCTCACCTCTTCCTCCTGGATGCGCTCGACACAGCCCTCGTGGACCCAGCGGTCGCACCCCGTTCGGTCCTCGTGGATCACCCGCATCCACCGTCGCGACCCGTGGAACTGCAGCTCGCAGCGGGTGGTCCCACCGCATGCAGCACAGATCCGTGGCTGCGATTCCTGGACCGTCTCAGTCATGGTCAAACTCCGCTCAGGTTGGACTGCGTGGCTCGCGCAAGCCTGGACGGGCGATCCGGTGGGTTGACAGGAACGCCGAGGCGGCACTTGAGGCAGCTCGAGTCGGCGCGGAGGCAGTTCTGTCAAGGCGGAGGCGACATGCGCCATCCGGATTCCCAGACTCGCCAGGCTGCCAACTTTGAGCCGGGTAGGGTTTCAAACGTCACGAGAGCGGGCGCTCGCCCGCGTCCCGAGTACGGAGGTCGAACGATGGCACGCGAGGGCGGTCAGCAACACCGGACCACGCGCAAGTCCAGCGAGGACGAGGAGCCGCTCGAGTCCGCGCCGGCCGACGCGGCGACGGAGCGCAAAGAGAAGCTCGACGACGACGTCGACGCGATCCTCGACGAGATCGACGAGGTACTCGAGTCGAACGCCGAGGAATTCGTCCGCGGCTTCGTGCAGAAGGGCGGCCAGTGACCAGCGTCCCCGAGGGTCGGCTCCCGGCCGGCTTCATGACGCCCGGCACGTCGTCGTTCGCCGACTTCCTCGCTGGGCAGTCACCGGATCTGCTGCCGGGACGGCGGGCATCGAGCCTCCCTCCGGGCCAGATCGACACGCCGCACGGCACCACCATCGTGGCGGCCACGTTCAGCGGCGGCGTGATGATGGCCGGCGACCGGCGGGCGACGATGGCCAACATCATCGCCCAGCGAGACATCGAGAAGGTCTTTCCGGCCGATGAGTACTCCTGCGTGGGAATCGCCGGCACGGCCGGACTCGCTGTCGAGATGGTGCGCCTATTCCAGGCGGAGCTTGAGCACTACGAGAAGATCGAGGGCATCACCTTGTCGCTCGACGGCAAGGCCAACCGGCTGTCATCGCTCATCCGCGGCAATCTCGCGATGGCGATGCAGGGCCTCGCGGTGGTTCCGCTCTTCGCGGGCTTCGACCTCGACACCCAGCGTGGCCGCATCTTCTCCTACGACGTCACCGGCGGCCGCTACGAAGAGCACGCCTTCCACTCCGTCGGGTCGGGCTCGCTGTTCGCCCGCGGCTCGCTGAAGAAGCTGTATCGCGACGATCTGTCGTTGAGCGACTGCGCGATCGCGATGGTCCAGGCTCTGTACGACGCCGCCGACGACGACTCCGCCACCGGTGGACCCGACGTGACGCGGCGCATCTTCCCGGTCGTGGTTGCCGTCACCGAAGACGGATTCACCCGGATGCCCGAGTCGGAGGTCGAGTCGATCGCCGACGGCGTGATCGATGCGCGGATGCGTCGCCCCGACGGACCCGCCGCCCCGCTGACATGAGGCAGGACTCGTGACCACACCGTTCTACGTCTCGCCCGAGCAACTGATGAAGGACCGGGCCGACTACGCGCGCAAGGGCATTGCCCGCGGCCGCTCGGTGGTCGTCGTGCAGTACGCCGACGGCATCCTCTTCGTCGCCGAGAACCCCTCCCAGGCGCTCCACAAGATCTCCGAGATCTACGACCGGCTGGCGTTTGCCGCCGTGGGTCGCTACAACGAGTTCGAGAACCTCCGCATCGCCGGCGTTCGCCTGGCAGACATGCGCGGCTACTCCTACGACCGGCGCGATGTCACGGGCCGCGGGCTCGCCAACGCGTACGCGCAGACCCTCGGTGCCATCTTCTCGTCCGGGGGCGAGAAGCCCTATGAGGTCGAGTTGTTCGTGTCCGAGGTCGGCGACGACGCGCCAGACGACCAGATCTATCGGCTGACCTACGACGGGTCGGTGGCCGACGAGCACGGCTTCGCCGTGATGGGCGGATCAGCCGAGCAGGTGAGCGAGTACATCAAATCCCGGTACTCCGACGGACTCGACCTCGCGGCGGCGCTCAACCTCGCGGCCGACGGACTCGCCCACGACGGACCGGATCGGCGGACGATCACCGCCGATAAGCTCGAGGTAGCCGTGCTCGACCGCACTCGCAGCCAGCCGCGGAAGTTCCGGCGCGTGGCGACGGCGACGCTCGCGACGCTCCTCGGCCCTCGAGACGATCCCGAGCCGGAAGGCGAGCAAGCGCGCCAAACCGAAGCCCAGCCTGAACCCGAGCCGACTGACGTGGCCGAGTCGCCTCAGGTCGACGACCCCGACGACGAGATCGGCGAGCTTCCGCCCGACGCCTGAGGGCGGGTCAGCGCGTCACGCCGGCCGGCAGCGGCTCGAGCGATGCTCGGCGGCGCGCGTCCAGAGGCGATGTGCGGCGGTCGAGCCGCTCGTCGAGAAGAGCCAGGGCACGCTCGGCCTCACCGGCGCACACGAGCGCGTACAGCAGCGTCTCCTCGATGACCTCGCGCTGGGCGTACGACCCGCCGACCGCGACCAGGACGGGGTAGACATCCGCCAGAACTCGCCAGGTGTCGTGCCAGTGCTCCTCGACAGCCGCGATCATCGCGTCGCACACGGGAGCGACGATCGTCCGCATCGAGGCGTCTGAGGCGCGCTGACAGTGAGTACGCAGCCGGGCGAGCCGCTCGACGTCGCCCGCCGCCGCGAGCCCAATGGCTGCGTGCATGGCGACGAACGGCGTCTCGGGCACGTCGATGAGGGTGTCGCCGAC
>DATIOH010000059.1:0-11578 GCA_035473375.1 Nocardioidaceae bacterium
GGCGTAATTCACCGGTTACCAGCACCGGGTGTTCACGGTGTACAAGGGCCGGGTCTACCCGATGCCGATCAACCTCGGCACCATCTGCGAGTACTTCGGCCGGGTGATGTCCCCAGAGGAGGCGCGGGCGCTGGTCGCCGAGCAGGCGGCCGAGGTGGACTCCGAGCGCGCGGCCAACCTCGAGCAGCGGGCCGTGTCGCTGATCGGACGGCCGCTCTATGAGGCGTTCATCCGCGGCTACACCTACAAGCAGTGGCAGACCGGTCCCGCCGAACTTCCCGTGGAGATCATCACCCGGCTGCCGGTGCGCTACACGTTCAACAACCGCTACTTCAGCGACACTTACGAGGGCTTGCCGGTCGACGGCTATACCGCCTGGCTGGAGCGCATGGCCGATCACCCGGGCATCGAGGTGCGGCTGAACACCGACTTCGGCGACCTGCGGCCTGACGTGGGCGGTAACGTGCCGGTCGTGTACACCGGGCCGCTCGACGCGTACTTCGGCTACTGTGCGGGTGACCTGGGCTGGCGCACCCTAGACTTCGACCTGGAAGTGCTGGCCACCGGGGACTTCCAGGGGACTCCCGTCATGAACTACGCGGACGAGGATGTTCCGTTCACCCGGATCCATGAGTTCCGGCACTTCCACCCCGAGCGTGACTGGTACCCCAAGGACAAGACCGTCATCGTCCACGAGTACTCGCGGTCTGCCGGCCCCGACGACGAGCCGTACTACCCGATCAACACGCCCGACGACCGCGCGAAGCTGCTCAAGTACCGCGAGCTCGCGAAGGCGGAGCCCAACGTGCTGTTCGGAGGCCGGCTCGGCACCTACAAGTACCTCGACATGCACATGGCCATCGGCTCGGCGCTCTCGATGTACGACAACAAGCTGCGTCCGCACTTCGCCGACG
This sequence comes from Nocardioidaceae bacterium, assembly GCA_035473375.1. Lineage (GTDB taxonomy): Bacteria > Actinomycetota > Actinomycetes > Propionibacteriales > Nocardioidaceae > DATIOH01. The sequence goes on from DATIOH010000059.1 coordinate 915, forward strand.
GTGTGGCCCTCGAGAGCGGGGGCGTCGACGAATGACCGTTGCCGTCGCACCCGACCGACACCCGCTGGGCCCGCTCGAGAACCCGGGCCGCGTCGGCGGGCTCATGGACGTCTTCCGGCGCCGCTACCTGCTGAAGCTGCTCGTCCGCAAGGAGCTGCGGGTCCGCTACCAGGGCTCGCCGCTCGGCCTCGCCTGGTCGTACGTGAAGCCATTCGTCCGCTTCATCATGTACTTCTACATCATCGGGCTGCTGATCTCGCACAGCCTCGAGAACCGGCCGCTGCACATCTTCTCCGGCATGATCGTGGTGTCGTTCTTCATCGATGCGCTGACGTCGGGCTCGAAGTCCGTGGTGAAGAACAAGGCACTGGTGCGCAAGATCAATCTGCCGCGCGAGATGTTCCCGGTGTCGTCGATCATGGTGTCGACCTACCACCTGATTCCGATGTACGTCATCTTACTGCTCGGCTGCGCCGTCTCAGGTTGGAATCCCGATCCGATGGCGTTCGTCGCCGCGATCATGGCCTTCGTCCTCGTCTGGGTCTGGGGCCTCGCGACGGCCCTCCTCCTGAGCGCGTGGAACGTCTACTTCCGCGACGTCACCAACGTCGTCGACGTCATCCAGACCGTGATCACCTGGACCACGCCGATGATCTACCCATTCGGCATCGTCAAAGAACAGCTGCAGGGAACCCACGAGTTCCTCTATCAGCTCTATCTCCTCAGTCCGTTGAGCAATGCGGTGCTGCTCCAGAACCGCGCTTTCTGGATTCCGTCGACCTCCGACCCCAAGCAGGCGGCTGCCGAGGAGTTGCCAGCGCACATGTTCGAGCGCGGCGCCATCTTCATCGTGCTGGCCTTCCTGTTCCTGTGGTTTGCCCAGGTCACATTCGCCCGCCTTGAGGGCCGATTCGCGGAGAAGCTCTGATGGCCGAGTCGATCGTCGTCAGAGACGTGACGAAGCGGTTCAAGCTCGCCAAGCAGCGGACCATCAAGAAACTGGTCCTCAACGCCGTCAGGCGAAAGCCGCTGTCCGACTCGTTCACCGCGCTGCGCGACATCTCCTTCACCCTCGAAGAGGGAGACTCGCTGGCTCTGATGGGTCTCAACGGGTCGGGCAAGAGCACGCTGCTCAAACTGATCTCCGGCGTGATGGCGCCCGACGACGGCGAGGTCCTGACCCGCGGCCGGATCGCCGGACTGATCGAGGTCGGCGCCGGGCTCCACCCCGACCTGACCGGGCGCGAGAACGTGTTCCTCAACGGCGCGATCCTCGGCATGTCCGAGAACGAGATCAAGCGGAAGTTCGACTCGATCGTCGCGTTCTCCGAGGTCGAGCGATTCCTCGACACCGAGGTCCGGCAGTACTCGTCCGGCATGTTCATGCGACTGGCCTTCGCCACCGCCGTCCACACCGAGTGCGACATCTTCTTGATCGACGAGGTGCTGGCCGTCGGCGACCAGCCGTTCCGCCGCAAGTGCCTCGACCGCATCGAGGAGCTCCGCCGCGAGGGCCGGACCACCGTCTACGTGAGCCACAACCCGAAGCAGGTCCTCAAGATGTGCAAGCGGGGGATCGTCCTCAAGGACGGCGGCATGATGTTCGACGGCGATGCATTGGGCGCGATCGACGCTCTCGGTTACCGCCTCGACTTCGACGACGATGACGACGACGGCGGCTCGGGCGACGGCGGCGAATAGGGCTGGCCCAGCGAACTACGCGCTTGTAATTCAGCCATTCCGGTTGCGGGACGTATGTGACTCCTGTGGCATGTGGGAAGCAAGTGATGTCATCTCTCCCTCAGGAGACAACCGGTGCCCTCCCATCCCGCCCGGTCGGCGGCCACCCTCGCGGCCGTCTTATCGCTGGCGGTGGCATCGGTCGGACCCGTGGCCGCCTCCCTGGCCACCTCCGCACTTGCGCCGGGCGTGGGGGCGACGCAGACGAGTGCGCGCGTCGCCCCCCACCCTGTGGCCGCCCACCCTGTCGCCCCGACGGTCGCGACCTACCCCGTGCCCGGCGTCAGCCAGGTCGGCCTGTCCGCTCTCGGTCGAACAGGCATGACGCAGCCTGCGCCGTCGCTCGCCGCACTCAGTGCGCCCGAGCCCGCCTCGGGCGTCGCCGTGACTGGCGCGACCTGGAGAGGGTCGGCTCCACCGGGACTCCGGCTGGCGATCCGGACGGAAACCGACGGGCGCTGGTCGCCGTGGTCGCCAGTGCCGTACGACGCAGAACACGGACCGACGCCCGGATCGACTGAGGCGCGCAACGCAGTGCCCGGAACCGACCCGTTCGTCGTCGGCATGGTCGACCAGGTGCAGCTCAAGGCAGTCAGCGACACCGGCCGGGCGCCGGCGGGGCTCCGGCTCTCCGTCATCGACCCTGGCTCGTCGTCAGCCGACACGCCTGCCGCAGTCCGGGCGAACGCGGCTCTTGAGGACGCGAGCGAGCCGCTCACGTCATCGGCCTCCCCGCCGTCCAGCACCTCGCCGTCGGCGACTGTCGGCGGTGTGACCCCGATACCGCAGATCTACTCGCGAGCCGACTGGGGCGCCGACGAAGGCATGCGCGACTGCTGCGTCGAGTACGGAGAGGTACACGCGGGCTTCGTCCACCACACCGTCAACTCGAACAACTACACGCGGGCCGAGGTGCCGGCGATCCTGCGCGGGATCTACGCGTATCACACGCAGAGCCGCGGCTGGCGCGACATCGGCTACAACTTCCTGATCGACCGCTTCGGTCGTATCTGGGAGGGCCGCTACGGCGGAGAGACGCTGCCGGTGGTCGGCGCACACACGCTCAACTACAACGAGAACTCGTTCGCCGCGTCGGCGATCGGCAACTTCCAGATCGCCCGGCCCACGAGCGCGATGCTCAACGCGTACGAGCGGCTGTACGCCTGGAAGCTGAGCCTGCACGGGGTGCGGCCCGACACGACGCAGGTTGTCGCGGGCACGACCTTCAATGCGATCAGCGGGCACCGCGACGCCGCCCAGACCGCGTGCCCGGGCATCCATCTGTACAAGAAGATCCCGACCATCATCGCCAAGGCGACCGAGTACCAGCGCCTGTACCGCGAGCGCGAGCTCCAGCACAGCGTGGCGGGAAGCCTCGTGCCGGACGTCGTCGCCGTCGGGCGCGACGACGGTGCGCTGTCGATCGCGGTCGGCACCGGTGCGCCCGGCTTCGAGCCGCGCCAGGTCGTCGACGCGGCGTTCGGAGCACATGACCAGGTCGTCGGCGTCGGAGACGTCACCGGCGACGGCGTCAACGACGTGATGGCGCGCGATCCAGCCACGGGCAAGACGACGACTCTGCGCGGCGCTCGTGACGGCACGTTGACCCCGCTCAAGGTTCTCAGCTCGCGGTGGTCGGACTCGGATCTCTTCGCCGGCGTCGGCGACGCGAACGGCGACGGGTTCGCCGACGTGGTCGCGCGCGATACCGCCACCGGCGCCCTGCTTCTCTACCTCGGTCGCGAGTCTGGCGGCTTCGCTGCCGCGACGACGGCCGTCGCGTCGTTCGCTGGCTTCGACGCCATCGCGCCAGCCGGCGACTTCGACCGCGACGGCGACGTCGATCTGCTCGCTCGTGGGTCCGCCGGCAGGCTGTGGGTCTATCTCGGCGACGGGACAGGCGCGTTCCCCAGTCGGCTGGCCCTCCCCGGCAACTGGGCCGGCAAGGACCTGATCGCCGGCGGGGCGGACCTCACCGGCGATCGCCGGCCCGACATCGTCGCGCGCAGCGCGTCTCTGCAGCGCGTCCGCATCTTCGCCAACGTCGGGGGCGTCGGGCTATCGCCGGCGCTCGGTGACCTGCAGACGCCGATGACGACTATGTCCCTCAGTCGCGACCTCACCGGTGACCGGCGCCCCGACGTCGTGGCGACGACGCCGCGCGGGGCGCTCGTGATCGTCCCGGCGCGGCGGCAGGACTGGCTCGCGACGCCGACGTCGTCCGGACCAAGCCTTGCCGGCGTCGACCGAGTGATGGTCGTCGGAGACTGGGACGGCGACGGCTACGTCGACGCGATGGCGCGGCGCAACGGGCGGATGTGGCTGTATCCGGGCTCCGCGGCCGGCAAGCTCGGCGCCCCGGTCGGCGGCTGGAAAGGCTGGGGTGGACGGTCGTTGATCACTCCGGTCGGCGACTGGGATGGCGACGGTCTGCCCGACGTGATGGCGCGTGCCCCCGGCGGTCACGTTTACCTCTACCCGGGTCGCGGAATGTCCGGCTTCAAGGCTCCGGTGATCATGCGGTCGAGCCTTCCTGGGGCGACGGCGATCGTCGCTGCCGGCAGGTGGGACGGCGACGGCGCGCCCGATGTCCTCGTGGCGACCGCTCGTGGCGACCTGCAGCTGTATCGCGGCAACGGCCCTGGCGGCCTCGAGGACCCCGTGGTCGTCGCGCACGGCTTTGACCGCTACAACACCCTCGTCGGCGTCGGCGACCTCACCGGCGACGGTCAGCCGGACCTGGTCGGACGCACCGACGGCGGGGACGTCTGGATGCTGCCTGGCCTCGCGCCGTCGTCAGGCCACCCCCGCGGCTCGCTCGACGTTCGCCAGTACCTGGCGTCGGGCTGGTCGACCTTCCGTATTGCCTAGCACCCCAAAGTGCCTCCACTTTGGGCGCGCGAAGCAGCCCCAAACTGGCTCCACTTTGGGATCACGTGGCTTGCTGGCGGGCCTTCCAGGCACTCGACACCATGTCGTGCAGGCTGTGCCGCATCTTCCAGTCGAGGTCGCGGGCGGCGAGCTCTCCGGAGGCGACGATCCGCGCCGGATCGCCCGGACGGCGCGGCTGGATCTCCGGCTCGAACGCGACCCCGGTGACATCGGCGATCGCGTCCATGATCTGCCGGACGGAGACACCCTCGCCGCTGCCGAGGTTGTAGACCGGCTCGAGGTCGCGCCCGGCCTCGAGAGCGCGCGCGGCCGCGAGGTGCGACACGGCGAGGTCGGCGACGTGCACATAGTCGCGGACGCAGGTGCCGTCGGGCGTCGGGTAGTCGTCGCCGTTGATGTGCGGCGTGCGTCCCTCGGCAAGTGCGTCCAGGACGAGCGGGAACAGGTTGTGCGGGCTGGTGTCGTAGATGCCCGGGTCGGCCGAGCCGACGACGTTGAAATAGCGCAGCGACGTGTGCTTGAGGCCGGCCGCGCGCGCCTGGTCGCGGAGGACCCACTCGCCGATCAGCTTGCTCTCGCCGTACGGCGACTCGGGGTTGGTCGGCGTCTGCTCGGTCACGATGTCGACGTCGGGCGTGCCGAACGTTGCCGCCGACGACGAGAAGACAATGTGGTCGACATTCGCCTCCTCCATCGCCATCAGGAGTGCCACGGTGCCGGCGACGTTCTGCTCGTACGTGACGAGCGGTTTCTGCACGGAGACGCCCGCGTACTTGAAGCCGGCAAGGTGGACGACCCCGACGACGCCGTGCTCGACCATGGCGCCGCGGACGACGTCGCGATCGAGGATGTTAGCCCCGACGAAGGGGACGTCTGCTGGCACGAAGGAGTGATGCCCGCTCGATAGCGAGTCAAGGACCACGACCGGGACGCCTTCGTCGCGGAACGCCTTCACGACATGGGCGCCGATGTAGCCAGCGCCTCCGGTCACGAGCCAGGTCATGCGTGGTCCTTCCGTCGTGGCTTCCGAGCGAGGGACCATGAAATCACGGCTGCTGCGGCGAGGTGAGCCACAGGGCTGTCGCGGCGCGCTCCTGGTCGGCGAGGCGGGCCCGCTGGTCGGGCGAGGAATTGGCGACGATCACGACCGATCCGCCGACGGCGAGCGGCGCGGCGAGCGCCGGGAGCATGCCGCTCGCTCGCGCGGGGTTCGCGTCGGTGATCAGGCGGCCGCCGGTCGGCAGCCCGAGCTCGCCCGCGGTCGTGATCGCCTGCTCGAGCAGCTCGCCGTGGCTGACCAGCCCCGACAGCGACGCCGCTGCGGGGTCCACGGACGTGACCTGCACCGGTTGGACGAGGACATCCGGTTGCGGCGGCACCTCCACGGCGAAGTCGAGCCAGCCGTCGGGCAGCGGATCGAGCGCCGGTCCACCGAGTGGACGAAGCGAGCAGACGATGACGTCCCCGCTCGACGTGTCGGTGCCGGGCGGGGGAGCGGGGCCGACGACGGTGACGTCGGCCGACGCCCCGGAGAGCTCGAGCACCATGCCGACTCGCCAGGCTCCGACCATGAGGACCGTGCTCTGCCAATGCGTCGGCAGATGGACGGCGATCCGTTCGCCCGGCTCGCGGCCGAGCTCATCCCCGAGCAGGTTGGCGATCTTCGCTGTCCAGTTGTCGAACGTCGCGACGCTGAGCTCGATCCGCTCGCCGGTCGCCAGGTCATAGAACGTCACCAGCGGCCGGCCGGCGTCGCCGCGCATCGCCGCCGACAGCGCATCGATCAGCGTCTCCATGGAGCCACCCGTTCCTGGCTGAGATCGGTTGAGGGAATCAGTGGAAAAGACCCGTGTGCTGAGTGAGCAGCGAGATGCCGCCGAGCAGCGCGGCGAATCTCAGCGTGCGTCCCACCAGCGTGGTCGCGTAGAAGACCCACCGATGGAAGTCCAGCTGCCCGGCGACGACGGCGATGACGGCCATCGGCGGAAATCCCAGCGTTGCCGACAGGAAGACGAGACTGGCCGCGCCGAGCACGTGGCTTTCGGCACGATGCCGCGCCTTCTCGTACTGCTGCTGCCATTTCGGCTGCTCGATCTTCTTCTGGATGTACGACCAGTGCATCGACTGCCGGCCGATCTCGTACCAGATCGCCTTTCCGACCGTCTGGCCGAGAGCGGCGACGAACGAGACGGGCCAGAGTCCGAATTGGTCGACGAGCGCGCCGACGGTGGCGAGATATGCCTCGATGTTCACGAGTGGGACGAGCGCCGAGAGGATCGCGACGAAGAACGTCGTGATGAGGAGCTTCATCGGCGGCTGTTCCGATCCTCCTGTGTCGCGGAGCTCTCGGAACCGTCTGCCTCAGCGGCGTCGGGCTGCAGGCAGCCGACCGGCACTGGCAGGGCAAGCTTCGTCATCCATCCCATCGAGACGGCCTTCAGTGCGAAGAGCCCGGCAGCGATCGCCGCGGCGCTCCACGGCTCGCGGACGATCACCATGTAGACCGCGAAGAGGCCAGAGTTGACCGTCTTTCCGGCCCGCGACCAGTTCCAGAGATAGAGCCGCCGGTCGACGAGGTAGAAGTAGTTGGGACTCACCAGTGGCCACTGCAGGAACGCCAACGACAAGTAGAGGTCGATGACCATGAACTCCGACAGATAGATGGCAACGGGAAACGCCATGGTCGGGTCGTACCACGCGAATCCGATGTAGAACGCCGCAGCCGAGATGCGGTCGCACATGATGTCGAGCGCCGCTCCGGTCCGCGTCTCCTGGTCCATGATCCGCGCCACGATGCCGTCGATCGAGTCGCCTACCCAGTACGTGCCCAGCGCCCAGAGCAGCAGCGGGAGCGACTGGTCCTTGGCGGCCGCGAAGGCGAGCCCGAGCGTGATCGCGGTACGGACGAACGTGATGATCGTCGCGGTCGTGAAGACCCGCTCGCGCTCGGGGTGCGCACACTCGCGGTGCGTGCATCCCGAGCCTGGGCGATCGCTCGCTGCCTGAGTCATCGTGTCAACGGCGTCGGCGGTGCCGGCGGTCTATCCCTGGTGCCAGAGGAAGCCCTCGGGCGCGTCGTCGAAGGGGTACTTCGTCATGAAGCTCGACAAAGCCTCGCCGGAGAACTCGCCGCAGTACACGCTCTCGCCGAAAGACGGGATGGGGTCGTCGCCGCTGCTGGTGTTGTGGCCCTTCCAGGCGTTCGGGTCGAACGTCTGGTGGTGGATCGACCAGTGGGTGAAGGCAATGTGTTTGCCGTCGGGGATCGGGTCACCACCGCCGTCGGCGGATGTCCACGGCGCGATGATCATGTTGTACGACGGGTCGTTGCCGTGGCCGTCGAACTTGGCGGCTGTGGCCTTCAGGACGTCCATCGCGCCGCTGTCGCCGGCGATGCTCTCGTCGTACCAGACGATCGTCCAGCCGTGTTCGAGATTGTGGACGAGGACCTCGACGGGCGGCCGGTCGTCGGCGGTGTAGAAGTGCGTGCCCGACGTGTCGGGCGCCGGGTTGTGCGGACCGAATGCAGGCGGCGTGGTCTGGTAGGTCACGGGCGTCGTCACGTGCTGTCCGGTGCCGGTGCCCTCTTCTTCCTGGACGGACGTGCACCCGGCTGCGGACTCGTTGACGCCAAGGGCGGTCAGGTCCGTGTTGCGCAGTTCGTCGGCCTTCTTGTTGTGGTTGAAGACCGCGATCCCGGCCACGACGAGGATGACGGCGGCGAGGCCGGCGCAGATGGCGAAGATCGTCAGCGTGCGGCGTCGTTCTGCTGCGTGCGCGTCACGCCGCATCTGCTCGACGACCTCGCGCCGCTCGCGGTTTTTGCTTGACTTGCTCACGTGAAGGAGGGCCTTTCCAGGTCCGGATGCGACACCGAAGTCTACGCAAGGTTCCAGGTCGCACCGTGCACAGCACGCCAGCCGTCCTGCAGACGTTTGATATCCGGCATATCGCCCGCTGCAGCCCGGACGAGGCCGTGGGCGGCGGCGAGCGCCGCCGCCCGCTCGATCACCCGACCGGCCTCGACCAACGCGTCCTGCGGTGCCTGGCCGCGGACCGCCACCGCAACCGTCCAGCCGTCGGCGCTGGGCCTGACGTCGATGCGGACGTCGGACCGCGCCGCCGCGAGACCCTCGAACGGCAGGTCGCCGTCGACGACGCTGGGGAAACGGCTCAGAGCGAGCGGGTCGGTGCGAATCGCAGCGGCGACGGCCGCCTCGCGCGCTCCCATCGCGAAGAGGTCCTCGGCTGCCGGACGCACGAGAGCGGCGGCACCAGGCCCGTCGTCGCCGCGCGGGAGGACGAGTGCGGCGAGGCCGCGGACGACCGCCGCCGGCCGACCGGCGGCCTTTCCCTTCACCAGGTCGCCGAGCGAGGCGATCTCGTCGGCGACGGCAGGCGTCGTCACGGTGAGGACGCGGCCGTTGGCGTCGGTCTGACCGCGGAGGTCGAGCACCGGGGCGATGCCCGCGCAGCCGATTGCCAAGTCGACCTGGCCGGTGCGCCACGCACGTCCGGCGGTGTCGCTGACGATCACGCCGGCGTTGACGTCGAGGCGCTCGACGACGGCGGCGCGCAGGCGTCTGGCCGTGCCGTCAGGGTCGACGGGAAGGGTGAGAACACGCCCGTCAGCCACGTTGGAGGCGTCGACCCCCGCGGCCGCGAGCACGAGGCCGTGTCGCGTCTCCGCGATGACTGTCGCGCCCCGACGAGCGACGATGCGCACCGACTCATCGGCGACGACGTCGGCTTTGTCGCGTGCCTGCGCCGCACCCTCCGCCTTGCTCACTACCTTGCTCGTGAGGACCAGCACGTCGCCGTCGGCAAGCGGCGTCTGCGCCGCAGAGCCGACGATCAGGTCGGCCAGATCGTCGCCGGACTCGATCTCCGGCCAGGTCCACGACCAGACTTCGAGCCGCTGTGGCGGCTGGTCGGGCCCCTTCATCGGTCGGTCATCGGTCGGTCATCGGTCGGTCATCGGCCGCGGAGCTCAGCGGCAAAGTCGAGCGTCGCCTTGGCCAGCGCGCTCGTGGCTTCGCCATCGCTCATGTAGAGCGGCACCGCACGCGTCGCCAGGCCGTCGGCCGCGAGGCGATCGACGGCGTCGTCGTCGACGAGGTCGACCAGCCATCCGTCGAGCAGCCCGCCGTGTTCGCGAGAGCCGTAGTGGCGGCCGACGGCTTCCGCCGAGACGTCGACGCCGATCACCGGCAGCAGCCGGTCCGCCATACCCCGCACGGGCGCGCCACCGATGATCGGGGACACGCCAACGACGACGGCGGACGTCGATCGGACGGCGTCGGCGATGCCGGAGACGCCCAGGATGGTGCCGACCGAGACCACGGGGTTGCTCGGTGGGATGACGACAACGTCGGCAGAAGCGATCGCTTCGAGGACGCCGGGCGCCGGGGCCGCAGCGTCGATGCCGACCGCGCGCACGTCGTAGGCCTCGGGTGCCTGCAGCCGCACCCAGTACTCCTGAAAATGGACGGCGCGCCGGCCACCGTCGTCGTCGGCGATCGTCACGTGAGTCTCGACCCGGTCGTCGGTCATCGGTAGCAGCGTGACGCCGGGCTTCCAGCGCTCGCACAGCGCCGCGGTGACGTCGGTCAGCGAATAGCCGGCGTTGAGCATCTGGGTGCGAACCAGGTGGGTCGCGATGTCGCGATCGCCGAGCCCGAACCAGCTCGGCTCGACGCCATACGTCGCAAGTTCCTGCTTGGCGTTCCACGTCTCGTCCTCGCGGCCCCACCCGCGCTCGTCGTCGATTCCGCCGCCGAGGGTGTACATCACCGTGTCGAGGTCGGGGCAGATCCTCAGACCGAACATCCACACGTCGTCGGCCGTGTTGCCGATGACGGTGATGGGGTCGGCCGCCGGATCGACCACAGCGCGCAGCCCGGTGAGGAAGCGTGCGCCGCCGACGCCGCCCGACAGCACCGTGTATCGCATGGTCGCAGAGTAGCCAGCGACGCCAATGTCGCCGCCGTTGGCGTCGGGCGGGTTGTGGCAGGCTGGCCAAGCGGGCACTG
>DATIOH010000060.1:0-4101 GCA_035473375.1 Nocardioidaceae bacterium
GGTCGAGGTGCACGGTCGCGAGATCGAGGCGACGCTGCAGAAGTCCCTGCTCGGCAGAGACGCTCTGCACCCGGGCGAACGGCACGTACGACACGGATCGACGCCACCGCCCGCGACGGCGCACAGCCCCCGAGTCGAGCAGGGCGACGCCGAGGTACCGCCAGCCGAGCGGATCGAGCCAGCGCGCCGAGCCGCCCGCCGGCGAGAACTGCGGACCGTCGAGGTCGACGCCCACCACCTGCGTGACCAGCGCGACCGCGGCCGCGCGATCGGTCACCGGCATCATCGAGACACCGTGCTCGCCGGTGGCCTTTGCCGTCGCACCCGCGATGTCGAGCCGCACCCGCGCCCATCCGAGGCGGCGCCACAGGTACGGCTCCTCGATCTGGACGCCTTGGATGCGATCGAAGTCGATCGTGCGGTTGATGGTCGACGTGAGCCCAGAGTTGATCCGCACCCCGGTCGGCGTGCGGTGCAGCCGGAAATGGGCGTCGCGGAAAATCGAGCGAACCTCCCGCCGGGTCTGCGCGAGGACGGCCAGCGTCACCGGCACGATTCCCGACAGCGCGGCAACCAGGGCCGCTGTGCCCCAGGTGACCGCGACGCCGATCAGGGTCAGCACCCAGACAATCGCGAAGACCCACCCCAGGATGCCCTCGAGCAGGTTCGCAACCACGAGTCGCCCGGTGTCGACGCGTGCCACGAGCGGCTCGCCGGGGCCGGCCACGTCAGCCGACCCGTCGCCTCCGGGCTGCGTCGGTCGTGTGCCGGTCGACGTGTGCCTCAGAATCTCCTCTCGCAGAGCCGCCGCCTCGGCCTGCCGGAGGTACGCCAGATCGACGGAGGCCTCGTCGCCGGCGGCCATGTCGAGTCGCAATGCCGCGAGCCCGATCGCTCGCGCGACGAACGGCTGGATCACGTCGATCGACTGCACGCGGTTGAGCCGCACCTGGCGTCGCTGCCGGACGATCAGGCCTCGGTGATAAAGCAGCGTGCTGACGCCGCTCGCGTCGTCCACGATCGCGAAGCCGGTCACCCGCCACGACAGCCATCCCACGAACACGCTGGCGCCAGCGACCGCGAGCAGGACTAGTGCACCTTTCGCGAGCACGCCGAGCTCGAGATCGCCGTGGAGGGCGTCCCAGATCCAGCGCAGCCGATCGAGATCGTCGCGGAAGATGCTGAACCCGAAGGCTCCGGCGATCACGATCAGCCGCTTCGATCCGAGGATCGGCGTCAGCGGGTGCAGCCGCCGCAGCTCGACCGCTGGCTTTGAGACCGGATCGGTCACAGTCCGGCCGCCGACGCCTCGCCCTTGGCGGCCAGCCGGTCTCTCAGCGCGTGCGCGATCTCCGTCGGCACGCCAGGAATGGTGGCGTCGGTGTCGGCCGATGCCGTGACCAGTGTTACGCGGGCGATGCCGAGCCGCTGCGACACCGGATTGGCGCTCACCTCGATGACCTGCATGCGGCCGTAGGGAACGACGGTGAGACGGCGGATGAGCCGGCCCCGGCGCACGAGCAGGTCGTCGTCGCGCTCGGCGTATCGCCATGACGACGCCATCCGCGGGACGAGCACAAACCACCCAATAACAGCCCCTGCCATCAGCGCGACGGCGACCGCCCACCACACGAGCTCCCAGGCGGTCGAGGTGACCGAGACGGCAAGGAGCGCGGCGCCCACGGCAAACAGCGGGAGCAACAGGAGCGGGAGGCGGCGCTCGGTGACGAGCCTCGGCGAGACCGACTGCCAGTCGAGCGTCGGGTCGAGAAACAGCGGATCGCTGGCGAGCTCTCTCATGCAGTGCCGTATCGGCGGTCTCGGCGTGCGTAGATGTCGATCGCTTCGTAAAGGGTGGTCCGGTCGACGTCGGGCCACAGCACGTCCATGAACACCATCTCGGCGTACGCCGCCTGCCAGAGCATGAAGTTGCTGAACCGTTGCTCGCCGGACGTTCGCAGCACCATGTCGACGTCGGGCAGCTCCGGCACGTAGAGAGCGCGGGCGAGCGCGGCCTCGTCGACCTTGTCGGGCTTGAGCCGACCGTCGGCGACGTCTTGCGCCAAGGACTGGGCCGCGTCGGCGAGCTCGGCCCGCCCGCCGTAGTTGACGCACATGGTGAGCGTGAGCACGGAGTTGTCGCGCGTCAGCTCCTCGGCGACCTGCAGCTCGCGGATCACCGACTTCCACAGCCGCGGCGTGCGGCCGGCCCATCGGACGCGCACCCCCATCGCGTGCATCTCGTCGCGGCGCCGACGGATGACGTCGCGGTTGAATCCCATGAGGAACCGCACCTCGTCGGGCGACCTCCGCCAGTTCTCCGTCGAGAACGCGTACGCCGACACGTATCGAACCCCTGCCTCGACTGCCCCGACGACCAGATCGAAGAGGGCGGCCTCGCCCCGCTCGTGACCGGCAGTGCGCGGCAGGCCGTGGGCGTTCGCCCAACGACCGTTCCCGTCCATGATCACGGCGACGTGTCGCGGGATGAGCTCGGGCGGAAGTCTGGGCGGCTGCGAGTACGCCGGGTCGCTCACCTCATCACTCTGTCACGGGCCGCCGATGGACGGCGCCGTGACACAGCGAGACCTGCGGATCGCGCCGCGAACTGTCAGTAGAACTGCACGACCTTCGTCAGTGCCCCGGCTGCTCCGTTGCCCGCGGCGTCGGTCAGCGTCTGCTCTGGCACGAACGTGACCGAGCTCGGCTGGTCGACTCCAAGGGTGTTGCAGACGGAGCCGTCACACGGCCCGGCGATCGTCGAGACGATGGTGCGGTTGCCGTTCGTCAAGGTCAGTGTCGCGTTCTGATAGGTAGCGTTCTGACCGGACGCCACGATGCCGCTCTCGCCCAAGTCGATCGCGCTCTCCGCGAGGCCGACGAGCGTGAGCGTGTCGGTCGGGAAGACATCGAGCTCCTTCACGTTGGCGGCATGCACCGTGCTGGCCAGGATTGGCTCGCTGAAGACGACACTGAACGTGTCTGTGAGTTGCATGACGCCGACGGTCGTGCCGTGGTTGGCACTCGTTATGTCGACGGCGACCGGCCCAGCCTTGTCCGCGGGAGCCGTCGGCCCGAACGAGGCCGGGTTGGGCTCCGGCCCGACAATCCCGCTCGGATCGGCTCCTAGTGCCACCCGGAAAGTCCCGACGGAGGTGTCGGCAGCCCCAGCACCCTCACCGAGGTGCAGTGTCGCGGTGTTGCCCGTGACGTCCACTGACGACAGAGAGCCGCCCGACGGCACATTTGTCAGCGTCCACGGCGCGGTGCATGGCGCGGTGCAGGTGACCGGATCGGAGAACGTGGCGGTCACCGTGTCGACCTTGCCGTTGCTGTCGTTGTCGAGCATCTGCAGCGACGTGAGCTGCGGAGAGTCGGCAGCCGGAACCGTGAATGGGTCGCTTACCGGGCTCGGCGGACTCAGGTTGCCGCCGTCGCTCGCCTGCACATACCAGGTGTGCGTGCTGCTAGGAGTCAGACCGCTGTCTGTGTAGGACACGGTCGTCTTAGACGTGCTCGTGAACGTCGCGATCGGGTCTGCGAGGTCGTCGCGGTACACGTTGTAGATGACGCTTGTGATCAGGTTGTCTGTCGACGCCGCCCACGTGAGAGCGACGCTGGTGGGGTCCGCGAGCGCGGCGCTCGGCTTGCCGGGCGTCGTCGGCGGCGTGTCGTCGGCCGTCTCGCTGAACCGCGCGTAGTGCTGGCGCGTCAACCCGTTGACCTTCGTGAAGTCACCGCCGATCGACAGGTGTCCGTTGAAGCTGCCGAGGGAGAAGATGCCGAGATTGCTGTTGATCTTGATGCCCCATGGGACCTGAACGCCGTCGGTCGGCCGCACGGCGACGATGTGGCCGCTCTGCACTCCGCGGAACTTCGTGAAGTGGCCGCCGATGTAGAGCACCCCGTTTTGATACTCGACCGCGACGGCGTCGCCGTCAGTCGACGACGACCACTGCGAGCGTCCCGTGCTGATGTTGAACGCCTGTGCGTGGCCGCCCGATCCGCCGCCGGCCACGAACACTTGGGTCGGGCTCATCTCGATGTCGAAGACCTCGAAGTTGGGGTGGTCCGCCCACGGGAGCAGTGCGCCCGTCGTCG
>DATIOH010000061.1:0-7149 GCA_035473375.1 Nocardioidaceae bacterium
GGTGAACCCACCGGCGGCCACCGCCTCGGCAACTCGGGGGTAGCTCGCCGGGGACGTCACCACGGCCACGCTCGGATGGTTCTTCGCCGCGGCGCGGACCATCGACGGCCCACCGATGTCGATCTGCTCGACGCACGCGTCGGGGTCGGCGCCCGACCGAACCGTCTCGCTGAACGGATACAGGTTCGACACGACGAGCTCGAATGCCTCGATGCCGAGGTCGGCGAGCTGGGAGCGGTGCGAGTCGAGCCGCTGGTCGGCGAGGATGCCGGCGTGCACTCGGGGATGCAGGGTCTTGACCCTCCCGTCGAGGCACTCGGGAAATCCCGTCAGGTCCTCGACCTGTGTGACCTCGATGCCTGCGGCGGCAATGCGAGCCGCGGTCGAGCCGGTCGAGACCAGAGCCACCCCGTGTCCGGCGAGCGCGGTAGCGAGCTCCTCGAGGCCGGTCTTGTCGTAGACGGAGATCAGCGCTCGCCGAATCGGCCGCCGGCCGTCGGCCGACATGGTCGTCGGGTCGCTCGCTGAGTCGCTCGGGTCGATCGTGGGGTCGATCATGGCGTCGCTCACGGGATCGTCACGCTCCTGCCGTCGATGGTGTAGCCGTCTCGGACCATCCGGCCAACGGCGTCGACCAGCATCTCTCGCTCGGCCTGCTTGATTCGGTCGTGCAACGAGCCTTCGTCGTCGCCTGGACGCACCGCGACCGCCGTCTGCGCGACGACCGGTCCGGAGTCGACGCCGCCGTCGACGACGAAGAGGGTCGCGCCGGTGATCTTCACCCCGGCGTCGAGCGCCTCGCGCACCGCGTGCATGCCCGGGAACGACGGCAGCAGGGCCGGGTGGGTGTTGACACACCGCCCGGCGAACTCGTCGAGGAAGGCCGACCCGACGAGCTTCATGAAGCCGGCCAGCACGACGAGGTCGGGCTTCCAGGCCGCGACTCGGTCTGTCAGCGCCCGATCCCAGGCGGCGCGGTCGGGGAAGTCGCCCACGGCTGACTCGTAGGTCTCGACGCCGCCACGGTCGGCCCGCGCTATCGCGCCGGTGCCCACGCGGTCAGCTCCGACGCCGACGACCTCGGCTCCGTAGGCCGGGTCGGCGCAGGCGTCGAGAAGCGCCTGGAGATTGGTGCCGGCGCCGGACGCGAGGACGACCACGCGGGCGGTCACTGCTGCCATCCCGCGGTCGCGGCCCTTGCGTCGTGCTGCGGCGTCGCGACGTCCGGCAAAACCGCTGCTCCTCACTCGTGCTGGCGTCGCTCACCCTAGCGTCCGCACCACGCCGAACCCGCCCGCGGACCGCCCTCGAACCACCGAGGACAGTCTGCGCACAGGGTCAGCGGGACTTGCCGCGGGCGGTCGCAGAACGGGCGGCGGCGCGACCGCGTCGAATGACGTCGGCGACCTCGCGGCTCCACGCGACCAAGACCGCGATGAGAGGGGCCGTCAACAGGCCGGCCACGCAGCAGACCATCGTGGTCATTGGCACGTCAGGTCCGATGTCGGCCATCCGACCGGGGCCGACAGCCCCAGTCGCCAGCAGGCAGGAGACGCCGAAGAGCAGCCCGCTCGCGGCGCCCGCCGCCGCACTCCGGGCCGCGAGGACGAGGTACGACGGCGTCGGCGATCTGCGGAGCGTGACGATGCCAGCCACCGCTCCGGCCAGCAGTGGCGCGACGACGAGTGCCTCCTGCCACCAGGCGCCGCCGGAGCGAGGCGTCGCGGCCAGGATCGGGAACGCCGGCAGCGGTCCGAGGGTCACTCCTGCGGACGAGACGGTCGTGCCGGTTCCGACGGCGAAGCCGGGGCCGGCCATGAAGGCCCCCGCGCAGATCGCGGCGTTCGGCACGAGCGACAGGCCGACCAGCGTGAGGATGATGCCGCCGATCGTGCCCGAGTCGAGGCCGTCCGCGATCGTCATCGCCGTCGAGAGATGGACCGTCAAGGCGACCGCGAAAGCGATGGCGCCTGCGGCGGTCATGGTGAGAAAGCCGGCCGTTGCGCCAGCGGCGATCCCCCGCAGCCAGTCAGGGACGACGTCGAGCACATCGTCGGTCAACTCGGCGCCACGGACGATCCCGACACCGCCGAACACCAGCGCACACGCAGCGAACACAGTTGCCGCGCGCCACAAGTCGACATATCCGGACGATCGGTGCGTGAGCGTCGCCACCGCGGCGCCGCTCGCGGTGTAGACCGCCGCGATGACTCCGACCCCGACGGCTGCGTCGCGCCACGTCTCGACAACCGACGTCGCAGCAGCCCAGCGGGCGGCTCGATAGAGGAGCAGCCCAGCGAGCAGGACGCCGCCCAGCGGAATCGCGGTCACGTTGGCGCCCGCGGCATGGACGCCAGACCCGTGCGCGACGAGCCAGCCGATCGCGCCCGACCGCACTGCTGCGCCGAACGACCCGCTGTCGGCGGCCCACCAGGCGGCCACGGCCAGCGCGAGGGCGGTGGTGAGTCCCGCCAAGACAACCCACCCGACGCCGATCAGCGCACCGAGAGCCAGGGAGCGCGTGGGGCCGCCGCTCGGGTGCTGGACCCGAAGGATGGGCCGCTGCGCGACAACAGTCATCCGACCCATCGTCGCCGAGAGCTGGGCGGTCGTGACGCGGACACGCCGCGGACGGCGGCCGATGGTGCGGTCCGTCCGGACGTCTCCGAATCGCGTCCGAGGGCCGAGATCGTCTACCGTCGTGGTACGGACTAGTGGTGCCGCGCGTTCGAACGCGGGGCACTGACACCGCACCCGAGGCGTCCGCACGGGCCGTGCCGCCTTCCCCACCGACCACAGGATCTGTCGCCCGCACAGCCGCTCGAGGAGATCGCCGATGTCTCGTGCCGACAGCTACGGCGCGTACTACCGCGACTTCCGCGCGCCGCTGTTGCACCAGACCTATGCCTACTGCGGCAATACCGAGGTCGCGCAACGGTCAGTCTCCGACGCCTTCGTCGCAGCTGGGCACCACTGGCGCAAGCTGGAGTTGCGGCCTGATCGCGACGCGTGGATGCGTGAGCAGGCGTTCCGCGCGACCGGTCGGGCCCAGAACCGCGCCCGCCGGCCGTGGTACGTGAGCGCCAAGATCACCGCAGAGACACACCGTCCCCTGCTCGGGGTTCTCGACCGGCTCGAGCCGACCGATCGCACGCTCGTGATCTTGGCCTATCTCGTCGGGCTCGATCTTGCGTCCGCGGCTCGCGAGGCCGGCGTTACCGACAGTGCCGCGCGGACGTCGCTCGAGTCCTCGCTGGGCAAGCTCGCCGTCGCCGGCATCGCGACCACCTGGGCAGGTCTGCACGCGGCCCTCAACAACCTGCACGCCGACCTCGCAGACGAGCCCGTCGACCGGGCGAGCAGACTGCGCCGCGAGGGCAACCGCCGTCGCCGGTCGCATCTGCTGCTCGCGGGAGTCTCGGTGCTCGCGCTGGCCGTCGGCGCCGGTGCACTCACGGCGGCGCAATCGCCTGCGCAGTCATCGGCCACCGACGAGACGCCGACGCTCACGCCGGCGACTCCGACGGCTCCGGCGCAAGAGCCGTTCACCGCCGACTCCCTCGCAACGGTCTCCGACGTGCGAATCCTCGACAAGGGCTCGCATTGGTCGACGGTCATCACGAGCTCCGACTTCGGTGACGACCAGCCCGTGAGCGAGTGCGTCACGGATCCACCGTCGGAGAAGCGCGCCGACCACTACTGGGTCCGCCGCTTCAGCGCCGGGAAGGGCAGCGACGCCGCCCAGGCGGCGCAGTCGCTCGAGGTCGCACCGTCGGCCAACATCGCGACGGCGACCTATAACCGGCTCGCGTCGTCGCTGTCGACGTGTCCCGCTGCGAGCCGCCAACTCGTCGACTATCGCAAGGTGACCGGAGTCGGCGACCAGGCCAGCATGTTCACTTTCCGCTACGTCGACGGCGACCATGTCCGCGACGAGATGGTCTTCCTGTCGCGTACCGGGATGGTCGTGCAGACCTGGCTCGTCCGTCCGCAGGCAGACGACGTCCGATCTCGCCTGGTGCTCAAGCTGGGAGGCACGAGCGTCGACTCCGTCTGCGACGACGCCGAGGGCACCTGCTCGACGAGCCCGTACGAGGCGATCGAACAGGTACCTCCCGCCGACGAGAGCGCCGATGGCTACCTCCAGACCGTCGATCTGCCCTTGTTCGCTGGCATCGAACCGCCCTGGTTCGCGACGCCGATCGACACGACCGTCGCCAAGAACCCCTCCGCCACAACCTGCGACGACGCCAACTTCAAAGCGGAGGGCGCCACCCACGTCACGTCCCGAACCTATGTCGTCCCGGAGTCGAAGGAGCTGCCGCCAATCTTCGGCATGAGCGAGACCATCGGGACGTTCCCGTCCGTCAACTCGGCACGCGCCTTCATGACCACGGTCTACAGAACTGTCGGCAAGTGCGAGGACAAGGAGCCCAACCTCAAGGTGCAGCACGAGGACAAGGTCCACCTCGGGCAGGCCAACGGACGGGTCTGGCAGATCAAGTCGGCAGCGTCACAGTCGACGTCGTTCGTCTACCGCGTCGGCCTGTTGCGGGTCGGCGACACGGTGGCGGAGGTGACGTTCACGCCAAGCGACCCCTACGACGTCGACGACGCCACGTACGTGCGGCTCACCGAGCGCGCGGCGCAGCGGCTCATCCAAGGCCAGGCGCGCTGACCGACTCAGCCCTGGCGGGCCGTTGGTGCTATTACGACTGCAAGATCTCGCGCATCAGCTGCGCGGTCGCCGACGGCGTCTTGCCAACCTTGACGCCAGCCGCCTCGAGCGCCTCTTTCTTCGCCTCGGCCGTGCCGGACGAGCCCGACACGATCGCGCCCGCGTGGCCCATCGTCTTGCCCTCGGGCGCCGTGAAGCCCGCGACGTATCCGACAACCGGCTTGGTGATGTGCTCCTTGATGTATGCCGCCGCGCGCTCCTCGGCGTCGCCGCCGATCTCGCCGATCATCACGATCGCGTCGGTCTCGGGATCGTCCTCGAACGCTTGGAGCGCGTCAATGTGCGTCGTCCCGATGATCGGGTCGCCGCCAATGCCAACGGCCGACGAAAACCCGAAGTCGCGCAGCTCGTACATCATCTGGTAGGTCAACGTGCCCGACTTCGACACGAGTCCGACTCGACCGGACTGAGTGATGTCGGACGGAATGATTCCGGCGTTCGACTTGCCCGGGCTGATCAAGCCGGGGCAGTTCGGCCCGATGATCCGCGAGGTGCCCTTCGACTGGGCGTACGCAAAGAACTCTGCGGTGTCCTTCACCGGCACGCCTTCGGTGATCACGATGACCAGCGGAACGCCAGCGTCGACGGCCTCGATCACGGCGCCGCGCGTGAAGCGCGGCGGCACGAACACCACCGACACATCCGCGCCGGTCGACTCGACAGCCTCGCCGACCGAGCCGAAAACAGGGACTGTCGCTCCCTCGAAGGCGACAGTCTGGCCGCCCTTGCCCGGGGTGACGCCGCCGACGACATTCGTGCCGGAGTTGAGCATCCGCTGGGTGTGCTTGGAGCCTTCCGAGCCGGTCATGCCCTGAACGATGACCTTGCTGTGCTCGTTGAGGAAGATCGCCATCAGGCTGCCTCTCCATTCGCGAGGGCCGCGGCCTTGTCGGCCGCACCGTCCATGGTGTCGACCATCGTGACGAGCGGGTGACCGGCGTCAGCGAGAATCCGCCGGCCCTCCACCACGTTGTTTCCGTCGAGACGGACGACAAGCGGCTTGTTGGCGTCGTCGCCGAGGATGTGCAGCGCATGCACGATTCCGTTCGCGACGGCGTCACAAGCGGTGATGCCGCCGAACACGTTGACGAAGACGCTCTTGACCTGCGGGTCTCCCAAGATGATGTGGAGGCCGTTCGCCATCACCTCCGCGGACGCGCCGCCGCCGATGTCGAGGAAGTTCGCGGGCTTGACGCCGCCGTGCGACTCGCCGGCATAGGCGACGACGTCGAGCGTCGACATGACCAGCCCGGCGCCGTTGCCGATGATGCCGACCTCGCCGTCGAGCTTGACGTAGTTGAGGTTCTTCTCCTTCGCCGCCACCTCGAGCGGGTCGCCCTCGGCCTGGTCCTCGAACTCGGCGTGGTCGGCGTGCCGGAACGAGGCGTTCTCGTCGAGCGTCACCTTGCCGTCGAGCGCTTCGAGCTTGCCGTCTCCGAGCAGCACGAGCGGGTTGACCTCGACGAGCGATGCATCCTCCTCGACGAACACGGTCCACAGCTTCTTGACCGCATCGACAGCCTGGTCGGCGACCTCGGCCGGGAAGCCGGTGGTCTCGACAATCTCGCGTGCCTTCGAGTCGTCGACGCCGACGAGCGGATCGATCGCGATCTGTTTGACGGCATCGGGATTCTCGTGCGCCGTCACCTCGATCTCGACGCCGCCCGCCGTGCTCGCGATGCAGAGATAGCGGCGGTTGGCCCGATCGACGAGATACGAGAAGTAGTACTCGTCCTTGATGTCTGCCGCGGGCGCGATGAGCACCTTTTTGACGGTGAGGTCTTTGATCGTCATGCCGAGGATCTGCCCGGCGAGCTCGACCGCCTCGTCAGGGCTGGTCGCGAGCTTGACTCCGCCTGCCTTGCCGCGCCCTCCGGCCTTGACCTGCGCTTTGACGACGACCCGTCCACCGAGCTGTGCAGCCGCCTCGCGCGCGTCGGCCGCGTTTTCGACCACGATGCCCAGGGTCACCGGCACGTCGTGCTTGGCGAACAGCTCTTTGGCTTGGTACTCCATCAAGTCCACGACGGGCTCCGTCCCCTCGGCATTTCCTCGACAGTGGCCGGGGCGTGCACAGCCCCTCGGAAGCGACCCGGAATCGACCGCGAGCCTACCCAGCCGAACGAGGTTGGCAGACTCGGGGTCAACGGACGAAAGGCCGCGACATGGGCGACATGGGCACAGTCGACGGGGGCAACAGCCCGGCTGCGACTCACACCCGCGTAGCGGCCGGAGACCTGACGCTGTCGGCACAGGTGCGCGGCGCCGGCCCAGCCGTTCTCTTCATGCACGGCTATCCCGACACCGCGGCCGTCTGGGACCCGATCGTCGATCGGCTCAGCGCCGGACACCGATGCATCGCCTACGACAGCCGTGGAGCGGGTTCGTCCGACGTCCCCGCCGGTCGCGAC
>DATIOH010000062.1:0-2146 GCA_035473375.1 Nocardioidaceae bacterium
CAGGGCCTGCGCGTTTTCAGGGTCGGCTCGAAGTGCGCGCATCGCGGCAGGGACGACGGCGGCCGACTTCGCCTGAACCTGCCAGTCGACCGCGACGCTGCTCACGGCCCGTTCGGTCATCGTGCGCATGGAGGCCGCGAAGAACGAACCGAGGCTGGCGAGCATCATGACGCAGAGGGCAACGCCGATCGCGGTCAACGCGAGGCGCCCGCCCCGACGTCGGATCAACCCCGACACCCAGAGGGCGGTCATCGCGCCCCCGCCTCGAGCGGCAGCAGCCGCAGCCGGCCGTCGCCGATCTGCCACGACTCGTCGAGTCTCGCCGCCACGTTCGGATCGTGCGTCGCGACGACAAGGCCCGCGTCGAGCAGGTCCGTCGCCCGTACGAGTGCATCCATGACGACTGCCCCGGCCTCGTGGTCCAGCTGGCCGGTCGGCTCGTCGGCAAGGACGAGGGCGGGGCTGGCCGCAAGTGCGCGCGCAACCGCAACCCGCTGCGCCTGTCCGCCCGACATCTCGTCGGGCAGCGACCCGGCCAGCTCTGCGATACCGATCTGCTCCATCGCCTGCGCCGCAGCGCGACGCGCTTCCCCGTCGGCCATCCCGGAGAGCAGGAGCGGGTAAGCGATGTTCTCGAGTGCGTTCAGGGGCGGCATCAGACTCGGCCCCTGGAAGACGACGCCGACCGTGCCCGGGTGGTCCACGGAGGCCGGCAATCCCGGCCAGCTGATCGTTCCGGCCGTCGGACGATCGAGTCCTGCCATCAGATGGAGCAGCGTCGATTTGCCGGAACCGGAAGGGCCCGTCAACGCGATCCGCGCAGAGCGCCGGACTCGGCATGTCGCCCCTTGCAAGGCAACCACTGCAGACTCGCCAGAGCCGAACGTCCGCGATGCCCCGTCGCACACAACCAGGTCCCCTCCCCCGCGCAGCTCGGCCGTCACGACGCGATCCGTCCGTCGTCGAGCTCGACGACTCGGTCGGCAAACCCGCGCGCGGCCGTGCTGTGGCTTGCCACCACGACTGCTACTCCGTCGTCGGCGCGGGAACGCAAAGCGTCGAGGACCAGGCGCTCCGTGGCACCGTCGAGTTCGCCTGTCGGCTCGTCGGCGAGGAGGACCATCGGTCGATTCGCCAAAGCGACCGCGAGTCCCGCTCGGGCCGCCTCGCCACCGGACAGCTCAGCAGGCAACGCATCCGCTCGCCGTCCGAGCCCGAGAGACTCGACGATGTCTCCCGCGGGCGTGCGGTCTTGAACACCTCGCCGATCGCGCGGGGCGAGCCGTTGCGCAAGGCGCACGTTGGCGACGACGCTCAGGTGCGCGACGAGGTTGCCCGACTGGAACAGCATGCCGATCGAGGTCGCACGGAGCCGGGCGCGATAGGACTCGGGCTGGTGGCTGATGCGACGGCCGGAGATGCGCACTGTTCCACCCGACGGGTCATCCAGTCCGGCCAGGCAGGTGAGGAGCGTCGACTTTCCGGACCCTGACGGCCCGGCCACCACGACGACCTCGCTGCGGTGGACGGTCAGCGATACACCTCGCAGAGCCCGCACCTCGTCCTCGCCGGCACGGTAGAAGCGGTAGAGCTCGTCGGCGTCGACGACAACGTCGCCGGGTTCGGTCAGTTCCATGTGAGCGAGTCGCTGACGAGCTGCCACGGGTCGACGTTGTCGGCTCCGACGGGGCCGCTGAGCGACAGGACGGCCTCGTGGCCGGCCTTCCAGAAGTCGTAGCGCTCGACAGCGTCGCGGACGACCTTGCCGGTGACGCGGTCCGGCTTGGAGTCGCGTTCGTACTTCACGAGCACTACCGGGCCGGCCGAGCGAGTCGTGGTGCCGATGCTGTCAAGCTTGAACGCGGGCTCCGATGCCGCGAGCTGCGGGACCTCGTTGTTGCGCGCCCACGTCGGGGTTGGCGCCTGTGGCAGCGGGACGACCTGGATGGTGATGCTGTTGAGCTTGTCAGTGAACGTGACGGCCCCGCCATGATCGGATCGCGCCCACCCTTCGGGCACCTTGATCGTCACGAGCCCGCCCGGGGGCGTGTAGGGGATGAGCACCTGGTTGTCGGGGATGTCACCGGGCGGATTGAACTCGGTCGGATGCGAGCTGGTCGGAGCGGAAGAGCTCGGCGGCTTCGCG
>DATIOH010000063.1:0-12873 GCA_035473375.1 Nocardioidaceae bacterium
CGCGAGGCGTCGTCGCTGACGATCAAGCCGTACAACGGGCCGCTTGGACTCGACTACGCGACCGCCGCGACGCTGCCGTAGCCGCTCAGGGCGAAGGCCGCCCCAACTGACGTCTGAGCAGGTCGCGCTTGCGGTCGGCCAGGCCGCTCGGAGGCGCGAGCGCCGTGGTGGGCGACGATGTCGTCGGGCCGGTCGTCCCGGTGTCGGTCGGGCCGGTCGGCCCGGTCGGCGTTGTCGGTCCGAGCGAGACGCTGATGACCACCGGGTCGTTGTACGGCAGCTTGGTGCCGGACTCGGGGTCCTGCGCGGTCACCGTTCCCGCAGGCGCGTCAGACGTCACCGTGGACACAACCGGCCGCAGACCGGCCGCCGTAATCGCCGACTCCGCGTCGTCCTGCGTCTTGCCGACGACTGACGGCACCTCCTTGTACCCCGTCGAGTAGAAGACGGTGACGGACGTGCCGACGTTGACGGTCGTGCCCGGCGCCGGGTCGGTGTTGGTGACGTCGTTCTTGCGCTCGGTGCTCTTGTCGTCCGGCTGCGGCACCGCAACCAGCTTCTTCGCCTCGAGCGCAGCGATCGCGTCGGCGAGATTGCCGTCGGTCACGAACGGGACCTGGACCTTCTTGGGCGGCACGACGAGCGTGTAGTCGATCTTCGTGCCCTCGTCGACCGTCTCGTTCGGGATCGGGTCCTGGTGGATGATCGTGTTCTTCGGCCCGCCGGTGGTGACCGTCGTCTCGGTGCCGAGCGCGAGGCCGCGTTGCTGCAACAGCGTGTTCGCCTCGTCGACAGACAGGCCGGTGATCTTGGGCACCTGCACGGTCGTCGGGCCGTTGTCTGACGTGAGCTTGGGGACGACGATGAGAGCGGCGATGACTGCGGCGGCGAGCAGCAGGAGAAGGAGCACCCACAGCCAGGTGCGGCGGGGTGGTGGCGGCTCGTCGCGATGCGACACGGCGCCGATCGCGGTCGGCGGGTCGGTGGGGGCGGGCGGCAGGAAGTGCTCGGTCTCGGCACCGGCGTAGACCGCGGGCGCGTGGACCGGCCGGCCCTCCAGCGCACGGTCGATGTCGGAACGCATCTCGGCCGCGCTCTGGTAGCGCTCGTCGACGCGCTTGGCGAGGGCCTTGAGGGTGATCGCGTCGACCTCGGGCGGGATGTCGCGGTCGACTGACGACGGCGGCGACGCCTCCTCGCGGACGTGTTGGTACGCGACCGACACCGGGGAGTCGCCGATGAACGGCGGCCGTCCGGTCAGCAGCTCGAACAGCAGGCAGCCGGCGGAGTAGAGGTCGCTGCGCGCGTCGACCTGCTCGCCGCGAGCCTGCTCGGGCGACAGATACTGCGCGGTTCCCACGACAGCCGCGGTCTGGGTCATGGTCGCCGACGAGTCGGCGATCGCGCGGGCGATGCCGAAGTCCATCACCTTGACGTCGCCGCTCGGCGTCAACATGACGTTCGCCGGCTTGATGTCGCGGTGGATGATGCCGGCGCGGTGGCTGTAGTCGAGCGCGTCGAGCACGGCGCCGGTGATCTCGAGTGCCCGCTGAGGCAGGATCCGCCGGCCTTCGCGGAGGATGTCGCGCAGCGTGCGACCCTCGACGTACTCCATCACGATGTACGGCAGCATCAGGCCGCTGCCGTCGGTGGCGAGTTCCTCGCCGGTGTCGTAGACGGCGACGATCGCGGGGTGGTTGAGCGATGCGGCCGACTGCGCCTCGCGGCGGAACCGCGCCTGGAAGGTGGGATCGGCCGCCAGGTCGCTGCGCAGCCGCTTGATCGCGACGACGCGCCCGAGTCGGAGGTCCTGGGCGCGCCGCACTTCGGCCATCCCGCCGCGGCCGAGCAGTGCGCCGAGCTCGTACCTGCCGCCGCCGATCATTGTGGGCTCCATGGTCATCGGTCGGACCTTTCTCGTTGCAACGCCACTGCGTCGTCGGACCGCGCATCCCTCGTGTCGATCGCGCCGATCGGAACATGGCTCAGCTGCCTGAGGAGAGCTGTCATTGGTTGAGCACCGCCTGCATGATCGCCTTGCAGATCGGGCCCGCGAGGCCGTTGCCGGTGATCTGGTCGCGCGGCGTGTCACTCTGCTCGATCTGGACGGCGACGGCGACCTGAGGATCGTCGGCCGGTGCGAAGGTGACCATCCATGCATAGGGTGGCCGGCTCGGCGCCGAGTTGGCCGTGCCGGTCTTGCCGGCGACCGAGACGCCGGGGATCTGGGCTTCGGAGCCGGTGCCGTCGACGACGACGTCGACCATCATCTGGGTCAGCTCGCTGGCGACAGTGCTCGACACCGCTTGGTGCAGCACCTCGGGGTGGGCCTCGTCGAGCACATCGAGGTCGGGAGACCGGACCTCCTGCACGATGTACGGCTTCATGACCTCGCCGCCGTTGGCGATGCCGGCGGCCACCATCGCCATTTGAAGCGGGCTCGCGGCCACCTCGTACTGCCCGATCGCCGACAGCGCCGTCTGCGGCTGGTCGAGGTCGGTCGGGAACCTGCTGACGGCGCCCGGGAGCTGATCGATCACGCTCTCGTTGAAGCCGAACTTCTCGGCCTGCTCCTGCAGCACGTCGGAGCCGAGCTCGAGGCCGAGCTGCGCGAACGCGACGTTGCACGAGTTCTCGAGCGCGACCGTCATGGTGACCTTCCCGCCTCCGCAGCTCTCGCCGTTCTCGTTGTGCAGGATGGCGGTCGACTGCGGCAGCTGCATGCTCGGGTTGCCGTTGACGAGCGTGTTGGGCGTTCGGCCGTGGCTGAGGGCCGCAGCCGCAGTGACGAGCTTGAACGTCGACCCCGGCGGATAGATCTGTTGGGTCGCCCGGTTGAGCAGCTTGTCGGTGGGGCTGTTGTTGAGTCGGTCGTAGACGCGCTTGGCCTTGCTGAAGTCGTGGGTCGCCAGCTTGTTGGGGTTGTACGACGGCATCGACGCGACCGCGAGGATGGCGCCAGTCCGTGGGTCGAGGGCGATCGCCGAGCCTCGGGTCGCTGGGCCAAGGGCGCGGAGGCCGTCGACGGCCGCCTGCTGCGCGGCCGGGTCGAGGGTGAGCAGCACGCTGCCGCCCTGCGGCTGGTCGTTGCCGACGAGGTCGATCACCCGGTTGACGAACAGGCGCGAGTCGCTGCCGCTGAGGATGGAGTTCTCGGTGGCCTCGACGGCTGTCGTGCCGAAGTAGCAGGAGAAGTAGCCGGTGGCCTGGGCGAACCTCCTCGGCTCGGGGTACTTGCGGATGAACTTCAGGCTGTCGCCGGAGGGCACGCTCTTGGCGACGGTCTCGCCGTTGACGAGGATCGGCCCTCGCTCGCGAGAGCACTCCTCGTCGCGGGCCCGCTTGTTGCGGCTGTCGTCGTTGAGCGCGCCCGCCTTGAACACCTGGACGTAGTTGATGTTCAGCAGCAGGGCCACGAACAGCGCGAGGCATCCAACCGCGAGCGTGCGGATCGGCTTGTTCATCGCGAGATCACCTGCGTCTCGTCGTCGGACTCTGGGGCCCGGAGGTCGGGCAGCGGCCTGCGGGCCTGATCGCTGATCCGCAGCAACAGAGCCGCGATGATCCAGTTGGCGATCAGCGACGACCCCCCGTACGAGAGGAACGGCGTGGTCAGGCCGGTCAGCGGGATCAATTTGGTGACGCCCCCGATGACGACGAAGACCTGGAGCGCGAGTGCGACGGAGAGGCCCACGGCGAGCAGCTTGCCGAACGGGTCGCGGCACACGAGAGCCGTGCGCAGACCGCGCTCGACGATCAGTCCGTAGATCACGATGATCGCCATCAATCCGGTGAGGCCGAGTCCCTCGCCGAGTGACGTCCCGATGAAGTCGCTCCAGGCGAACGGCGTCAGCTGTGGACTGCCCTGGCCCCAGCCGCGGCCGAGGATCCCGCCCCATGCGAGGCCGTACTGGCCCTGGACGATCTGGTAGTACTCGTCGTAGTTCGAGAACGGATGAAGCCAGCCGTCGACGCGGGTCTGCACGTGCCCGACGACGAGATAGCCGAAGTACGCTCCCACGGCGAACAGCCCGAAGCCGACGATCAACCAGCTCGCCCGCTCGGTCGCGACGTAGAGCAGCACGACGAACAGGCCGAAGAACAGCAGCGACGAGCCGAGGTCGTTCTCGAAGACCAAGACTCCGAGGCTGACCAGCCACATCAGCAGGATGGGTCCGAGGTCGCGTCCGCGGGGAAGGTCGATGCCGGCGAAGCGGCGGCCGGCCAGCGCCAACGCGTCGCGCTTGACGACCAGGTAGCCCGCGAAGAACAGGGCGAGGCAGATCTTGGCGATCTCGCCGGGCTGGAACGAGAAGCCGAGCAGCCGGATCCAGATGCGCGCGCCGTTGATGTTGATGCCGAGGCCCGGGATCAGCGGCAGCAGGAGGAGCACGATGCCGGCCAGCCCCATGGTGTACGTGTACGCCTGCAGTCGGCGGTGATCGCGGACAACCAACAGGGTGCCGACGAAGCACCCGACTGACAGCGCTGTCCAGACCAGCTGTGGCCCGGCGTACTCGTGCGCGTCGGAGTTGGTCGCGAGCCGGCCGACGTCGATGCGGTGGATCATCGCCAGGCCGATTCCGTTGAGCGCGACGACGCAGGGGAGGATCACCGGGTCTGCGTACGGCGCTCGCAGCCGGACCACGACGTGGCAGATGACCGCGAGCAGGACCAGGCCGCCGCCGTACTCGACGATGTTGGCAGGCACCTTGTCGTCGGTGCCGATGCCCACGAGCGCATACGATCCGACCCCGATGACGAGGGACAGCAGCAAGAGGAACAGCTCGGCCCCGCGTCGTTTGCGAGGGACGAACGCGCTGACCAGGCGGCCGGCGGGTGCGGCGACGCTCATGGCGTGCCTCCCGTCGTCGAGACCGCACCGGAGCACTCGCCTGGTGAGCGGGGCTTGTGTGTCGGGGGAGTTGTTGTGCCGACCGGGGTAGTCGGCGACGTGGTCGGGCCGGGCTTCGCGGTGGAGCCGTGGCTCGGCTTTCCACCTGCTCCGGGCTTGCCGCCGCCCTGGCTCGGCGTGCCGCCTGAGCCCGGCTTCCCAGTCTGGTTGTCGCGCGGCGTGGTCGACGACGCCGGCGGGTGCGAGGTCGTGGTGGTGGTCGGCGAGGTCGCCTGGCTGGCGCACGCGTCCGCGAAACCCTGCAGCTTCGCGACGATGGAGCGAGCGTCGGAGAGGTCGTCGGCGTCGATTCCCTCGACCGCCTGGCTGCGTCGGTAGCTGGGCAGCTCCGACAGCAGGAGGTCCTGTCGCTCATAGACGTGATGCAGGCTGATGCCGGGCAGGTCGGCCTGCACGCCGCGGTAGATCGCGACGTACTCGCCGTCGGCCGAGACGAAGTACTGCGTCTGCGTCCAGTCATAGGACCACTTGCCGACCACCCCGAGGATCGCCAGCACCACCGCCGCGATGACGCCGCGCTTCAGCCACCGGTATCGCCGCGGCTCGCGCGGCGCGTAGCGCAACTCCTCGGGATCGATGTCGGGGTCGACGAGATGCTCGTCGGGGTCGAGCTGATCGCGATGAGCCCAACTGCGCAGCCGGCTCCACGCTCCGCGAGGGTGATCGGCCGCTGAGCCGACGATGATCGGCTCGAGGTAGAGCGCGGTCGTGTCGTCGTCGTCGACGATGTCGGCGACGACCACGGTGATGTTGTCGGTGCTGGCCGCGTCGAGCGCGAGTTGGAGCAGTTCCTCGGCCGCGGACTCGCAGGTGCCGACGCCGAGCGCCTGCTCGATCTGGCTCGCGTCGACGAACCCGGAGAGACCGTCGCTGCACAGCAGGATGCGGTCGCCTGCCTCGACGCGGTGCACCGACAGGTCGGGGTCGTTGTCGTGCCGGCCGTCGAGCACCTTGAGCAGCAGCGATCGGTGCGAGTGAACCTTCGCCTCGTCTTCGGTGATCCGGCCGTCGTCAATGAGGCTCTGCACCCAGGTGTGGTCGTGGGTGATGAGCGTGAGCGAGCCGCCGCGCCAGAGGTAGCCACGCGAGTCGCCCAGGTGCGCCAGCCCGATCTGCGTCCCGTCGAACAGCATCGCGTCGACGGTGGTGCCCATGCCCTCGACGGCGGGGTCTTCCTCGATGAGCTCGGCCAGCCGGTCATTGGCCCGGTGAACCGCCCCGGCGAGCGCCTCGAGGAGGTCGCCCTCGATCGGCGCATCGAGCCGACGCATCGTCTGCACCGCGATGGCGGAGGCGAGATCGCCTGCCGCGGCGCCGCCCATGCCGTCGGCGATCATCAGGAAGTGCGGCCCGGCATAGCCGGAATCGTCGTTCTTGCGGCGCGAGCGGCCGATGTCGGACACGGCGCTGTAGCGCAACCTGAGCGCCATCGGCTACTTCTTCAGCTCTGCGATGGTCTTGCCGATCCGCACCTGGACACCGATCGACACCACCATCGGCGTCGTGATCCGCTGGCTGCCGATGTACGTGCCATTGGTGGAGCCGAGGTCCTCGACGTACCAGTCCTCGCCGTGGGGGACGAACTGGGCATGGCGGGTCGAGACGTAGTCGTCGTCGAGCCTGATGGTGGCGTCGGCACCGCGACCGAGCAGGATCGGTGCGTCGCCGAGGGGGACGCTGACTCCCGCGTTGGCGCCTTCGGTGATGGCAAGGATCGCCGGCGCCCCCCGGCGCTTCTTGCGCGGCCGTTGCTTGGGGGTCCGCGTCGACGCGGCCGGTCGGGCCGTCTCGACCCGCTCTCCGAACATGTCGGACCTGATGACCGACACCGACGACAAGACGAATAGCCACAGCAGCGCGAGGAAGCCGATCTTGATCAGAGTGAGGGTGAGTTCAGACATTGCCTACCCGCTCCAGTGCTGACGGCTCGGGTCGCTTGGTGGGCTCTGGGGGCTGACCGGCGCTGGGTTGCCGGCTGAGTCTGAGTCCTGGGGCTCGTCGGGCGGACGGTACGAGGGCTGCTGAGGCTGCCGGGGCGGAGGCGGCGCCGCTGCCGGCGGATGCGGGATCTTCGGCTCGGAGCCGATCAGGTGAACCTCGATGCGGGTCGCGCCGATCTGCACCACCGATCCGTCGCCGAGCACGGCGTGCTGCACCCGGTGACCGCTGACCAGGGTGCCGTTCGTCGAGCCGAGGTCGACGAGGCTGACGTGCGGTCCGTCGGACGCAATCTGCAGTCGGAACTCGACGTGCCTTCGTGAGACCCCCGGGTCGTCGACGCGCACGTCTGACCCGCTGCCGCGGCCGATCACGAGGCCGGGCGGGTGCAGTGGATGGCGGCTGCCCGCGATGTCGAGGTAGGCGGACGCCTCGCGAACCGCGGTGTCGCCCGACGGCTGGCCGGCGGCGGGTGTGACCTGCGCGAGCGCGGAGCTGCGGACCCGGAATCGACCGGTCGTGAGGTCGTCGACGCGCTGGAAGCTCATCCGGATCGGGCCAGCGAAGATGTAGCCCTGCTCCTGGGCGTGCTCGTGCAGCATGTTGGCGAGCTCGCTCGAGAGGGCGTCGCCATAAGTCGAGAGTCGGTCGTAGTCGGTCGGCGACAGGTCGATCGTGAAGTCGTTGGGCGCGATCCGGCGGTCGCGGCTCAGGATCTGTGCGGAGTTGTCGACTTCGCGTTGCAGGGCCGCCGCGATCTCCATCGGCTGGACGGCGCTGCGGAAGGCACGGGCGAAGGCACCAGTCACCACCTGCTCGAGCCGTTGCTCGAAGCGGTGCAAGGCACCCACGATGGTCCTCTCCTCAGTCCTCGTTGTCTGGCACGCTCCCGCACGCACCGTGGACGCTGACCTTCGCTCTGGTTTGATCCGCTGTGACATCCGCTGTGACATCCGCTGTGACATTGGCTGTGACACCGTCTGTGACATCGGTTGTGATCGGCACGTGTGCTCGCGCTCGATGGTACCTAGAACGGCCTGTTCAGCCGTGATCGGCAGGCTCGGCGGCGGCGAGGAAGACCCGCCTTGCGTGCTACGCTGGCACGTCGCTCAGGACGGTTTGACCAGCCCATTTCGGGCCCCAAACGCCAAGTCGGGGCGACATGCGCGCGGGTGGCGGAATAGGCAGACGCGCACGGTTCAGGTCCGTGTGCCCGAAAGGGCGTGGGGGTTCAACTCCCCCCTCGCGCACTCACATTGATCGCCCGAGTCTCGACTCGGCTCGTGGAACGATGACCGGATGGCCTTGCCTCCTGCAGTGGATGTGTCCGGGAACCCGATCGAGGATCAGCCGCGAGACGGCGTGCGCAGAATCACAAGCGCTCTCTTCGTCGACTTCGACAACGTTTTCCTCGGACTCCGCCGCTTGGGCGAGGACGTGGCGGTGGGGTGGGGCACCGATCCGGGCGAGTGGCTGAGCCGGCTCGAGCGCGGAGAAGACTCCGACGGGCTATTCGTGCGGCGGATGCTCGTCCGAAACTGCTACCTCAACCCGTCGGCCTTCGCCGACTACCGGGCGCCGTTCACCCGTGCAGGCTTCCGCGTCATCGACTGCCCGTCGCTCACTCAGCAGGGCAAGTCGGCCGCCGACGTCAACCTGGTCCTCGACGTGCTCGACGTTCTCCATGGCCCGCTGCACTACGACGAGTTCTTCATCATGTCGGCCGACGCCGACTTCACCCCGCTCGCGATCCGGTGCCGCGAGGCCGACCGCCGCGTGACGATCGCCGACGACGTCGGCGACACTCCATTCAGCCTCGCGGCGACCGGCAAGCGGGTCCGCGATGCGTGTCAGGCGGCCGGGTTCTCCGTCGGCCGCGGAACGATCGACTTCGTGCTCAAGGGCGTCCTGTACGCAGGCTTCAACTTCGACGGGCGTCCCGACGTCCACGTGATCGCCGAGCACTGGGCCGACAACGTCGTCGGGCTCAGCCGCGGCGCGCGGATGGAGCTCACCGAGGGCGACGAGAAGGTTATCCGCGACTGGGTCGGAGGCGGACTCGCCTGACGGCCATCAGGCCGCGACCCTCAGGCATTGACCACGCGTTTCGTATAGCGGTGGCAGGCCACGTCGATTGGGCCGTCTGGCCCCGGCGCGGGGTAGGCGAACGCGCCCTCGTCGGACCACCCTCGGCGCTCGTAGAAGTGACGAGCGCGCGCGTTTCCGGTTGCGACGGCGAGCCACGCGACCGCATGGCTGCTTGCCGCGACCTGCCGTTCGGCGGAGTCGAGCAACAGGTCGGCGATTCCGGTGCCGCGGTGGTCGCGCGAGACATAGACCTGCTCGACCTCGTCGCCGACGACCATCACGAACCCGGCGACGTCGCCGCGGACCACCGCCACGCTCGTGTCGGCGACCCGCTCGGTCGCCCTCGTGTCGAACGACCCGTCGGTGCGGACGTCGACCAAGGCGTCGGGGACGTTGCCGATGTGGGCGTCGTGCCAGCCGGTCCGCCAGATCTCGGCGACAGCACGCGCGTCGGCTGCGGTCGCACGCCGAATCGACGGCAGGTCCGCTGACGTGAGCGGGGACATCGGACCAGCCTTCCTTCGACTGTCAGTCCCAGCGGACGGGGAGCGCCTCGATGCCGTAGACGATCGACAGCTTGCGGAAGTTGAGCTCGGACTGGTCGACGGCGAGCCGCAGCTTCGGGAACCGCCGCACGAGCGCGGGGTACGCCGCGCGCAGCTCGATCCGGGCCAACTCGGCGCCGATGCAGCGGTGGAAGCCGTGGCCGAAGGCGTAGTGCGGGGCCGACAGGCGACGTGGGTCGAACTGCTCGAGCGAGTTGTCTGAACCGGTGCCCCCGCCTGGGTTGCCCGCGCTGGTCGCATCGCGGTTGGCGCCGCTGAGCGACATGACGACGACGTCGCCGGCCGCGACCTGCTGGCCGTACAGCTCGAGGTCGTCGCGGGCAAAGCGCGGGAAGGCGATCTGGACGACGGAGAGGTACCGGAGGAGTTCCTCGACCACGGGCTCGACCGCTGTGTCGTCGCTGCGGAGCCACTCGAACTCGTCGGGATGCTGGGTGAGCACCATCGCGCCGAGGGCGAGCATCGACGCTGACGTCTCGAAGCCGCCGGTGAAGACGCCGTCGGCGAGGCCGCCGAGGTCGAAGTCGTCAATCTCGCCGCCATGCTCTTGGATGAGCTTGCCGATGAGGCCGTCGCCCGGGTTGTCGCGCTGTCGCTTCACGGCGTCGAGCAGGAACTGCCGCGACTCCGACACGGCGCCGAGCGAGCCGATCCCGCCCTGCGTCACGTCGAATCGGGCTTGGCCGTACTGCTGGAACTGCACGCGGTCCTCGTCGTGCAGCCCGAGCAGCTCGCAGATGACCAGGAACGGGATCGGGGCGGCGAAGTGCTCGACCAGGTCGGCGCCCTGGCCGGCCGCCTCGAGCTCGTCGAGCTGTCCTTCGACAATCGCGGCGATTCGCGGCTTGAGGCGTTCGAGCCGGCGCATCGTGAACTCGGGGGTCAAGATCTTGCGGAGCCGGGTGTGCTCGGGCGGGTCGGTGAACCCCAGCCCGCCGATGTAACGCTCCGCGGACTCCTGGTTGCCGCCGATGTAGGGGCGGATGTCGTTGCTGAAGTCGGACGTGTTGCCCAGGAGCGTCCGGGTGGCCTCGTGCCCCGTGACGAGCCAGATCGTCATACCGAACATCCGCGCGAGCTTGGTCACCTGAGCCTGCTCGCGCATCGTCGCCAACCCCGGCACGGGGTCAACGCCGTCGCGCTGCAGCGGCATCATCAAGATGTTGGGGACGAACGGCATCTTGGTGAGGTCGACGTTGCGCCGCCGAACCCGGGCGAGCACGCGTCGCCCGAGCCAGGTCGTGACGCCCGGTTGATTAGCCCTCATACCTGTCCGTTGCGTGTCGGTCGTGGTCAGTGGTGGTCAGTGGTTGTCGGTGGATCGGCGGTCGACGTTGTGCTGTCGACTCGTCTTGCGGAGGCGGCGACGACCGCCCCTTACGGTGTCCGATCGTACTTCGTGCCGACCCGTGACCTCGGCAGGTCGTGGGCAGGTCGTGCGCCGAGCGTGTGCCGACTGTGCGCGGACCGTGCGTGGACCGTGCGTGGACCGTGCGCGGACTGTGCGCCGACAATCGCCGCCGACGGGTGTCCGACTGGCGGACGGATCGCTCGCAGAGAGCCGAGCCAACACGGGCGGGCCGTGTTGGCGGGCTTTCCGATTTCGTTGTCGGTCCCTCGGCGCTCTATTACTCTGCTAAGCGAGTAAGGGGAGGTGACGATGACCAAAGGGCCGCAGCAACCTGTGGGACAGGGGACTCACCGCGTGGCCCAGATGCTCGCTCAGATGGGGGCACTGGCAGCAGGTCGTTTTGCCAACAGAATCTCGGAGCTCGACGTCACACCGGCCCATGCGGCGGTGCTGAGAGTCGTCGCCACCGAGCCGGGGCGCAGTCAGCAGTCGCTGTCGGTCATCTTGAGCATGCCCCCGGCCCGACTGACCGGACTCCTCGACGACCTCGAGACCCGCGGGCTGATCGAACGCCGCCGGCACGACAAGGATCACCGGCTCTTCGCGCTGTACCTGACTGCCGCCGGGCAGCAGTTCATGGGACGGCTGGCCGCCGCCGGGGCCGAGCACGAGCGCGACATCACCGGCGTCCTCGGCGACGACGAGCGCCGTCAGCTCGGCGTCATCCTCGAGAAGCTGGCCATCTCGCATGGCATGACGAGCGGCCCCGCGTTCGGTCAGCGCAACACGGTCAGCCGGCTCAGCACGGCGCCGCCAGACGAGCGTCGCGGCGGTCCGCTGCCCCCCAACGGCGTCCCTCCGAGCCCCACCGGCATCTGAGCGCCCGTCATTGGGCGGCGCCGACGAGCGCCTCGAACAGCCGACCGTCTGACCCGGTCTCAGGGTGCCACTGCACGCCGAGGTAGAACGACGGCCCGTGTGCCTCGACCGCCTCGACCACGCCGTCTTGGCTGACCGCCGCGATGTCGAAGGTCGGAAACGCCGCGACACCCTGGTGGTGGTAGCAGTTGACCTCGAGCCGGTCGCCGAGGATCGAGCGGAGCAGCGTGCCGTCAACCGGCTCGACGACGCGCGGACCGTACTGGCCGGGACCCGGCGAGTGCGCAAGCGAGTCGAGCCGATCCGGCAGGTGCTGCTCCAGCGTGCCACCGGCGGCCACGACCATGATCTGCATGCCGCGGCAGACACCGAGTGTCGGCAGCGTGTCGCGGGCCGCCTGCGCAAGGGCCAGCTCCGCGGCGTCGCGGTCGCGTCTCGGCTCCTGCGCGGTCTCGTGCGGCGGCTCGTCGTAACGGCTGGACTCGACGTCGGCCCCGCCGGCGAGTACCAGCCCGTCGAGGCGGCTCAGCAGGCGGCGCGCATCGTCCTCGCTCGCCTCGTCGTCCAACGGCGGCAGCACCACCGGAAGGCCGCCAGCCCGGCGGACGTGCTCGACGTACGCATTCGGGACGAGCGCGGCCGGAACGCCCGACCAGGCGCCCCACGACGCCGGCTCGACATAGCTGGTGATGCCGATGACCGGCTTGTTCACAGCGGCGTCACGTATGCGCCGGAGATGCCGCCGTCGACCAGGAAGGTCGACGCGTTGACGAAGCTGGACTCGTCGCTGGCAAGGAACAGCACGGCGTTCGCAATCTCCTCGGGCTCGGCGAATCGGCCGGCGGGGATATGGATCAGACGGCGCTGCGCGCGCTCAGGGTCTTTCGCGAACAGCTCGCGCAGGAGCGGGGTGTTGACCGGGCCCGGGCACAGCGCGTTGACCCGGATGCCCTCGCGCGCGAACTGCACGCCGAGCTCGCGGCTCATCGCCAGCACGCCGCCTTTGCTCGCGGTGTACGAGATCTGCGACGTCGCGGCGCCCATGACGGCGACGAACGACGCCGTGTTGATGATCGATCCGTTGCCCTGGGCCAGCATGTACGGCAGCGCCGCCCGGCAGCACAGGTAGACGCTGG
>DATIOH010000064.1:0-7689 GCA_035473375.1 Nocardioidaceae bacterium
CCGGAGTCGCCGGAACCGGTCGACTCGTCAGTCGTCGGCGTGGAGGTGTTCGACCCACCGGGGTTGTCGGAGCTGGTGTTGGAGTCGCTGTTACCGCAGGCGGAGACGGCGGCGACGGACAGAACGGTGACAGCGGCAATCGCCCAGCGGCGAAGTCTCATGGTTCCCCCAAAGCATTCGGCCCAAAGCATTCGGACAGGTCGGGACGTGGACAGGATCTGGATAGGGATGCGGCCATGCGGCAAGGCGGAGGCTCCACATGGCACACACATGCCTCACCACATGGCTCACCACGTGGCAGGCACAAGTCAGGGCATACGGGTGCCATTGAATCGTCGCACGCGGTGTTCGACCGCGATGCGTTTTCGCCGACAACGCGCCAGAACACGTCTGAATCGCCTGTGAATCGGCATCGCCAACGGCGGCCCCTGCTCACTACTGTGACGCTGTGGCCGACTGCCCACGATGTGGCGACCCCGTCTCAGACACGCAGCGATACTGCGGGAACTGCGGCCTCGGGTTGCAAACCGCCTGCCGGGTCTGCGGCTCAGACGTCGAGCCCCGTCAGCGCTTCTGCGCCAGTTGCGGCACCCCAGTCAACGACGACGAGACCTCCCTCGCGCCCACGATCACGCCCGCCTCCCCGGTCAACGAGCGCCGAGTCTGCACGATCCTGTTCATCGACCTCGTCGGCTTCACACCGCTGTCGGAGGCGCGAGACCCGGAGGAAGTCCGCGAGCTCCTGTCGAGGTACTTCGACGCCTCGCGGTCGGTCATCGAGCGATACGGCGGCATCGTCGAGAAGTTCATCGGCGACGCAGTGATGGCCGTGTGGGGCGCCCCTGTCGCCGACGAGGGCGACACCGAGCGGGCGGTACGCGCGGCCCTCGATCTCACGGTGGCCGTCCGCGAACTGGGTGACGACGTCGGCGTGCCGGGGTTGGCCGCCCGCGCCGGCGTCGTGACCGGCGAGGTCGCCGTCACCCTCGGACTCATCGGCGAGGGCATGGTCGCCGGCGATGCGGTCAACACGGCCGCCCGCATCCAGACAGCGGCGGATCCGACCGAGGTGCTCGTCGACGACACGACTCGCACGCTGACCCACGGCGCGATCGAGTACGCAGACAGAGGCGCCCATCAACTGAAGGGGAAGGCGACGGCCCAGCAGCTCTGGCGAGCGGTGCGGGTCCGGTCGTATGTCGGTGCCGAGCGATTCGACGGGCTCGAGGCGCCGATGACGGGGCGCGACGTCGAACTCCGACTGGTCAAGGAGCTGTTCCACGCCACGGTCGATCGGCGGCAGCCGCGGCTGCTCCTCGTCACCGGGCCTGCGGGCGTGGGTAAGACCCGGCTCGGATGGGAGTTCGAGAAGTACATCGACGGCCTGGCGAACCTCGTGTACTGGCACCGCGGCCGTTGCCTGGCATACGGCGACGGCGCCGCCTTCTGGGCGCTGGGCGACATGGTCCGCGCCCGAGTCGGGGTCGCCGAAGACGACACTCCCGACGTCGTCGCACTGAAGCTCGCGGCAGGCGTCCGGCAGCACATCGCCGATCCGGCAGAGCAGTCCTATGTGCAGGCGCGGCTGGCCCGGTTGCTCGGAGCGCCGGCGGACGACGAGACCCCGATGGTCGGTCCAGAGCTGTTCGCCGGCTGGCGGATCTTCATCGAGCGGCTCGCGCAGCAGCGGCCAGTCGCGATGCTCATCGAGGACGCGCAGTACGCCGACACCGGCACGCTCGACTTCCTCGAGCATCTCCTGGACTGGACGCGTGACATTCCACTGTTTGTCATCGCCTTCAGCCGCCCGGAGCTCGAGTCGCGGCGGCCTCGGCTGGGCGTGGGGCCGAACCGGACCGCGCTCGCGCTCGACCCATTGGGACTCGCGTCGATGGACAGCCTGCTCGCAGCCCTGGTGCCCGGCCTTCCCGACGACACCCGACAGACGGTCGCTGCCCAGGCCGACGGCATTCCGCTGTTCGCCGTTGAGACCGTCCGGTCGCTGATCGACCAGGGCACGGTGGCGGTCGACGACAACCACTACCGGCTGGTCGGAGACATCGGCACGCTGCAGGTGCCGCGCACCCTGCGCGCCCTCCTCGCTGCGCGCATCGACGCACTCGACCCAGTGGGTCGGGCTCTGGTGAGCGACGCCTCCGTGCTGGGCATCAGCTTCAGCCGCGATGCCCTGACCGCGGTGTCGTCGCTAGCGGCCGATCAGGTCGAACAGTGCCTACGCGACCTCCTGCGGCGCGGGCTGATTGAGCTCAGCGCAGACGTCCTCTCTCCCGAGCAGGGCCAATACCGCTTCACCCACGGCATGCTCCGGCAGGTTGCCTACGAGACGCTCACACTCCGCGACCGCAAGAAGCGCCACCTCGCCGTCGCTGCCTACCTCGCCGATGACTTCCCCGGTGGACGCGACGAGGTTGCCGAGCTGATTGCCCAACACCTCGTCGACGCCATCGAGTGCGTGCCAGCCGACGAGGATGTCGCCGACCTGCGCGCCTCGGCCGTTGAAGCGCTGCAACGGGCCGGCCAACGCGCCGAGCGAACGGGCGCGATGACGAACGCTGCTGACAGCTACGCGCGTGCGGCCGAGCTGCTCGCAGCGGTCGGCGACCCGACGAGCGAGGTAGCAGCCGCCGGGATGTTCGCCGCAGCCGCCAAGTCGCTGCAGATGTACGGGCGCTACGACGCAGCGATCGACTACGCGCGACGCGCGATACCGCTGTACGAGAAGCATGCGGAGGTCGAGCCGCTGGCCACGGTGCTGCTCACCGAGGCGCGGGCGCAGTTCTACGGGGGTCACGTCGCCGAAGCGCTGCCAGCGACCCTGCGCGCCGTCGAGCTCGCCGAGTCCGACCCAGGGCCGGTTCTCGTCGACGCCCTCTGCACGCTGGCCGGCCATCACCTGTTCGCCAGCCGGCCGGAGGAGGCAGACCGCATCAGCAACGAGGCGCTCGCCCTCGGCCAGCGACTCGATGTCGAGCCGGCCCTGATGAGCGAGCTACTGCTCATCCGCGGGATGTCGTACGGCTTCGAAGACCGGCTCGCCCAGGCGGTGATGTACCTCCGTGAGGCGATCCGCGTCGCCGAGGAGTCCGACGACTCGTTGGCTCTCGCTCGAGTCCATGCCAACCTGTCGTCGTTCTATGCCGACCGCGACCCCGAGGCCGCCGCGGAGTCCGCCGCGCTCGCGATCCGCTACGCGCGGCGCGTCGGCGCAGTGACCGCGCTACTGGTGGGGGTGGTCAACTTCGCGATCGCCAAGATCGAGTCTGGCGACTGGGGCGCTGCCCAGGGAGCCATCGACGAGTCGATCGACTTCCTCGGCGACGACGACCACGTGCTCGCGATGTGGCAGATCCTGTTCGACACGCTGCGAGGCGACCTCGTGAGCGCCACGGCCAGGCTCGGAGAGCTCGGCAACTTCGACGATGTCGAGACCCAGGACGAGGCGACGATCGCCTTGTGCCGCGCGCTCATCGCGTACGACGCGGGAGATCTCGAGAAGTCGTTGGCCTCAGCCCGCGAGGCATTCGGCCACGCCGAGAGCCTCGGCATGACCAGCGACACGTCGCGCTGGGCGTGGCCGGCGGCCACGCGTGCCGCCTACCTCCTCGGCGACACGGCGGCGACCGACGAGTTGTTGAAGCAGATCTCGGATCGCCCAGCCAACGCGTTGCCGCGGATCATCCGCGCGGAGCGTTCGCTCGTGATCGCCCGGCGAGCGTTCGACGTCGCTCCGTCGGATCCCGATGCCGACAGGGCGATGGCCTCTGCGCTCGACGGGCTGCGCGAGGTCGGCTCGCCCTGGCACCTGATGCTCGGCCTGGGTGACCGAGCCGCGCAGTTGATCGGCGCGGGCCGGGCCAGCGAGGCCGTCGAGGCGCTCGACGAGGCGGAGTCGATCGCCGAAGCCGTCGGCGCGCGCGGAGTGCTCGCCCAGATCAGCGAGCTGCGGCTGCAGGCTGAGTCTGTGCGCTGAGTCTGTGCGCTGAGTCTGTGCGCTGAGTCTGTGCGCTGAGTCTGTGCGCTGAGTCTTGCGCTGGGCTCAGCGGTGCTCGGCTGCGCGCAGCCGCTCGCACATGACGACAAGCAGAGACCGCGCGACGCCGGGCTCCTCGTCGAGAATCGGCTTGAACGACCACGACGCCAGCGAGATCGTCGTCAGGGGGCCGTCGGC
This sequence comes from Nocardioidaceae bacterium, assembly GCA_035473375.1. Taxonomy (GTDB): domain Bacteria; phylum Actinomycetota; class Actinomycetes; order Propionibacteriales; family Nocardioidaceae; genus DATIOH01. The sequence continues at coordinate 4,190 of DATIOH010000064.1, forward strand.
GGTGACAGTCGCCGAACGCGGGTGGCCGTCGATCAGCGAAATCTCGCCGAAGTACTGGCCTGGGCCGAGGCTGGGCCTCGGGGTGCCGCCGACGTGGACGGTCGCAGAGCCGGACCGGATCAGGTGGAAGCCGGTCGCACTGCCGCCCTCCTCGGTGATCTCCTTGCCCGGCGCGTGCTCGACGACGCGCGCCTGCGAGGCGATGGCCTCGAGCGCCTTGCGGCCCACCGAGCCGAACAGATCGGTGGCACCGAGTTCCTTGACGATCGCCGGGTCAGCGGCCACGGGTCCTCCCGCTGCATTCACGACACCGCGTGTCGGCGTCCGCGCCAACGTATCGCCCGGTCGGTGACCCGGCAATACTCCGTGCGAACGCCGTACCGAGTCGTGACCCTGCGACGGGCACGCGTTACCGAGAACGTGCCCTGCTGCGCGGGTTAGGAGTCGTCGGCGTCGTCGGCCGCGACATTGCGGGTGCGGTTGGGGTCAATCTGCACGCCCGGCCCCATCGTCGTCGACACCGTGATCTTTTGGACGTAGCGACCCTTCGAGCTGGACGGCTTGAGCCGCAGCACCTCGTCGAGCGCAGCCGCATAGTTCTCGGCCAGCTGCTGGGCCGAGAACGACGCCTTGCCGATGATGAAATGCAGGTTGGCGTGGCGGTCGACACGGAACTCGATCTTTCCGCCCTTGATGTCGGAGACTGCCTTCGCGACGTCTGGCGTGACGGTGCCGGTCTTCGGGTTCGGCATCAGCCCGCGGGGGCCGAGCACGCGGCCGAGACGGCCGACCTTGCCCATCATGTCGGGGGTCGCGACGACGGCGTCGAAGTCGAGCCAACCGCCGTTGACGCGCTCGATCAGCTCATCTCCCCCGACCTCGTCGGCACCGGCGTTGCGCGCCTCCTCGGCCTTGTCGGCGTTGGCGAAGACGAGGACGCGTGCGGTCTTGCCGGTGCCGTGCGGCAGGTTGACAGTGCCGCGGACCATCTGGTCGGCCTTGCGCGGGTCGACGCCGAGCCGCATCGCGACATCGACGGTGGGGTCGAACTTGACGCCCTGGCTCTCGCGGGCCAGGCGGATTGCCTCAAGCGGTGCGTAGATCTTGTCCTTGTCGATCTTCTCGGCCGCCGAGCGGTATGCCTTGCTGCGCTGCATGACTGGTTCTCCTTCTGCGGGGTTGTCCCGTGTCTTCCAGGTGTGGTGTGTGGGCCAGCGCGGCCCTCCCACGTGTTGCGTTCTGCTGTTTCGTTGCTGGTGATGCGTGCTTGAGCTGCTCCGGTCGAGCAGTACGGCTCAGCCGTCGACTGTGACGCCCATCGACCGGGCAGTGCCCTCGACGATCTTCATCGCGGCCTCGACGTCGTTGGCGTTGAGGTCGGGCATCTTGGTCTGCGCGATCTCGCGGACCTGGTCCTTGGTCAGCCGACCGACCTTCTCCTTGTGCGGGACCGACGAGCCCTTCGCGAGGCCGGCGGCCTTCTTGATCAGCTCTGCCGCCGGCGGGGTCTTCGTGATGAACGAGAACGAGCGGTCCTCGTAGATCGTGATCTCGACGGGGATGACGTTGCCGCGCATCGACTCGGTCTCGGCGTTGTAGGCCTTGCAGAAGTCCATGATGTTGACGCCATGCGGGCCGAGCGCGGTGCCGACCGGGGGCGCGGGGGTCGCCGCGCCAGCCTGCAGCTGCACCTTGACGAGTGCGGCGATCTTCTTCTTGGGAGGCATGTGTTTCGGGTCCTTGCGTTTGTCTGGATCGGTGGCCGCGCGGCGACGCCACGCAACCGGTGGGTCAGACCTTCTGGATCTGGTTGAAACTGAGCTCGACCGGGGTCTCGCGGCCGAAGATCTCGACGAGGGCCTTGACGCGCTGGGCGTCGAGGTTGATCTCGGTGATGGTGGCGTGCAGCGTCGCGAACGGCCCGTCGACCACCATGACGGAGTCGCCTGCGTAGAAGTCGGCGAACTCGACCTTCTTCTGCGCCTGCTGCTGCTGCTGCGACTCAGCCTCGACCACGATGGACGGCGCGAGCATCGCCTCGACCTCGGCCAGGCTCAGGGGCACTGGCTGGTGGCTGTGGCCGACGAAACCGGTGACCGACGGGGTGTGGCGGACCGCAGCCCACGACTCGTCGGTGAGCTCCATCCGAACCAGGACGTAGCCCGGCAGGACGGTGCGGCGAACCATCCGGCGCTGACCGTTCTTGATCTCGGCGACCTCTTCCTGCGGCACGTGGACCTCGTAGATGAAGTCCTCCATGTTGAGGGAGGTGATGCGGTTCTCGAGGTTGGTCTTGACCCGGTTCTCCATGCCTGAGTACGTGTGGATGACGAACCAGTCGCCGGCTTTGGTACGCAGGGCCTCGCGGAACTCCTCGAGCGGGTCGGCGGCCGGCGCCGACTCGGCTGCGTCATCCGCCGCCTCGCCCGATTCCTCGCCCGCTTCGTGGGTCGCCTCGTCGGTCGCCTCGTCGGTCGCCTCGTCGGTCGCCTCGTCAGTCGCTTCGTGGGTCGCCTCGTCGGTCGCAACAGCCTCCTCGGCTGCTGCGACGTCATCCGACGCGTCGTCGGAGACGACGTCGCTGCCATCGGACGTGTCCTCGGCGTCGGCAACCTCGGCGTCGACAAGCTCGACCTCGACTGCGTCGGCGACGAGCACCTCGGCCGCGTCAGCGGTGTCGACGGTGTCGGCTGCGTCGGTCGCCTCGTCGGTGACGTCGGAGGGCTCGGTGACGAGCGCGGAGGTCGCTGCAGACGCCTCGGCGTCGTCGACCAGCTCGTGGGACTGTGGCACAGACTGCTCCGTCATTGTTTGCGAATCACTCGTCTCGGTGTCGGTCGAATCAGCCGAAGATGGCGAAAGCGGCCTTGTTGAAGATGAAGTCGAGTACCGACACGAACCCGATCATGAAGAGCACGAACACGAGCACCACCATGAAGTAGGTGGTGAGCTGATCGCGCGTGGGCCAGATGACCTTGCGCAGCTCGGCAATTACCTGTCGGAAGAACAGGCCTAGGCCGCTGCGGCCGCGGTCGCTGGGACCACCCTCATTGGATGACCGCTGAGCGCGGGTATCCGTCACGATCTGCTGCCTTTCCTGATGTCAGGGCGGTGCCGGTCATCGATGTTGTCGTTTCGTGCTTCGCAGGGCAGGAGGGACTCGAACCCCCAACCGCCGGTTTTGGAGACCGGTGCTCTGCCAGTTGAGCCACTGCCCTCCGGTGGTGCCGAACCTGTCAGCCAGGCCCCGAGGCACTCTCGCGAGGTGGTCAGGGCATAGCGAACTAGGGTGCAAGATCCACCAAGAAGTCGAGTGTACGGCCTCCGCGCGCGCAGGTCGAACCGGGCAAAAGGGGTGCCGCCGGTCGCGCCGACCCCGATCCGACGGCGAGGAGGATATGCAGTCGGGCCAGGCAGCGCGAAATGCGAGGATGGGCCCATGAGCCCCCAGACTCGAATCTCGCGACGCATCGGCGCCATCGCCGAGTCCGCGACGCTCG
>DATIOH010000065.1:0-2205 GCA_035473375.1 Nocardioidaceae bacterium
GTTCCCCGGCCTCGACCCCGAACGGTCGACAGCGATCAGCTGCGTCTACGACAACACCGAGAACGGCGACTTCGTCATCGACCGGCTTGGGCCCATCGTCGTGGCGACCGGCTTCAACGGCGAAGGTTTCAAGTTCGTCCCGCTGATTGGCGAGATGCTGCGCGATCTCGTCCTCGACGTCGCCGAGCCGCCGGCGATGTTCGCACTGGCCCGCCATCAGCGGTGACGCGGGCGCTGCCCATCAGCGAACGTGAACCTCGACATCGCCACAAACGCTCGATGAGACGATGACCGCATGGGCGCTGGGCAGCCCGGCCGACGACGATCCGAGGAGGTGCGGTGGCCCCGGACGTCGTCGTCGTGGGCAGCGTCAACCTGGATCTGCGAATTGAGGTCGCCGAGCTTCCTCGGCCGGGCCAGACCGTGCTAGCAGGCGACCCGTCGCGGTTCAGCGGGGGCAAGGGCGCCAATCAGGCCGTCGCGCTGGCCAGGCTCGGTCATCAGGTCGGGCTCGTCGGAGCCGTCGGCGACGACGCCGACGGCGGCTGGCTGCGCGCGGGGCTCGATCGCGAGGGAGTCGACGCCACCCACCTGCGCTCGATCGGGGACTCGTCGGGTCAAGCCTTCGTGTTCGTCGATCCCGACGGAGAGAACAGCATCGTGGTGTCGCCAGGCGCGAATGCCCGGGTGTCTCCCGACGTCGTACGAGCGGCGCAACCCTGGCTGGTGGACGCGGCAGCGACGCTCGTTCAGTGCGAGATCCCGGCGCCAGCCATCCTCGAGGCGGCTCGTCTGTCAGACGGCTTGTTCATCCTCAATCCAGCGCCTGCGATGGCGCTGCCCGAAGAACTCTGGCATCACGTCGACGTTGTCGTCCCGAATCGGCTCGAGCTGGCCCACCTGACCAGCGCAGACCAGCCGCCCGTCGACGACGCCGACGTCGTCCGCCTCGCGCGACAGCTGCCCTGCGAGCAGGTGGTCACGACCCTCGGGTCCGCCGGTGCGATCGCCGTCGACGGCGACCGCGTCGCCTACGTCGAGGCGCCCCGTGTGTCGGCGGTCGACACCACCGGCGCCGGCGACTGCTTCTGTGCGGCGCTTGCTGACGCGCTGATCGGCGGGCTCGGACTCGCCGATGCGACGAGGCACGCCGTCCGCGCGGCCAGCTTGAGCGTCATGGCTCCCGGCGCGCAGACATCGGCTCCGACACGAGCTCAGCTGCTTGCTGCGCTCGACGACGCCAACGGCAGCGGCTGAGCGCGGGACTGTTGACGGGACCTGGATCGGCGGCCAATACCTGTCGCGTCACGCAGGCCGGCCGACAAGATCGGCGACCTTGGCGACGACGCTGTCGAGATCGCCGGTTGCGTCGACGGTATGTCCGCTCTCGTCTTCGCCCAGCGGCTCCAACGCGCCGAATTGCGATCGCGCCAGCTCAGCCGGCATGAAGTGTCCGCTGCGTGCCGAGACTCTCGCAACCGCTACATCGAAGGGCAGGTCGAGATGCACGAACGTGATGCCGACGCCCGACTCCCGCAGCTGATCGCGATACGGCCGCTTCAGCGCCGAGCAGGCGACGACGCACGCGTGGTCGTCGCGATGCTGCGCAACGATCCAATCGCTCACCGCGCGCAGCCATGGGCCGCGATCGGCGTCGTCGAGAGGAACGCCGGCGCGCATCTTCTCGACGTTCTGTGGCGGGTGCAGCTCGTCGCCGTCGACGAAGGCCCACCCGAGCCGGTCCGCCAGCATCCGTCCGACGGCAGTCTTCCCCGACCCGGCAACGCCCATGACGACCACACATCGCGTCGACCGGTCATGCGGCGCGATCGGGCTGACCATCGACAACTCATTCAGCTCCGAGGATGACCTCGAGGTCATGTGTCGAGCCCTCGCGCACGACCGTGACCGAGAGCGCGTCGCCTGCCGAGCGGGTCAAGGTGGCGAGCACGAGCTGGTCGACGCTGCGCGCCGGATCACCGTCGATCTCGGTGATCACGTCCCCAACGAGGAGGCCAGCCTGATCCGCGGGGCCGCCGGCGAGCACCTCCGTGACCAACAGCCCGGACGGGATGGAGTCGGCGGGCTCGACAGGATGCGCGGCGAGCCCGATCACCGGATGGTTGGCGCTGCCGGTGGTGATGAGCTGATCGGCGATCGGCAGGGCGACGCTGACCGGGATGGCAAAGCCGAGACCGACGCTTC
>DATIOH010000066.1:0-5675 GCA_035473375.1 Nocardioidaceae bacterium
CATCGGCAGGCCGACGCCTCGCCGCAGGAAGCCCCACACGATCGGCACGGCGAAGACGAGGACGATGCCGAACAGCGTGATCAGCGCCGGATGTGTCTGATCCTCGCCTGAGCCGAGAGGCGCCCACCCCGACTTGTCGAGCAGGGCGAGCCCCGACATGGTCAGCACCACGACGATTCCACGACGGACGTACGAGGCCTTGACCCGTCCGGCGATCTGCGCGCCCAGCATCGTCCCCGGCACAGATCCGATGATCAGCGGGATTGTGATCGCGAGGTCGAGTCCGTGTTCGATGACGTTCGAGACCGCCGCAGCAAGTACGAGCGGAACGGCTTGGACGAGATCGGTGCCGACGAGCTTGATCGCAGAGAGAGTCGGATAGAGCATCAGCAGCGCGATCATGATCACCGATCCAGCGCCGACAGACGTGATCCCGACCAAGAGCCCGCCGAGTGCGCCGACCGCAACAGTCGGGATCGGCCGGATGACCGGATCGCGGTCGACGAAGCGCACGCCCCGCGCCCGCCGCCGCAGCTCGAGATAGAGACGCAGTGCGTACGTCGTCGCCGCGAAGAGAAGGGCGAACCCGATGCAAAGCTGCAACACCTTCTCGAGGTCGGCGCCGCTCGTGACCTCGGGGAGCACGAGCGGTCCGAGGAACGCACACGGTACGGAGCCGACGATCAGCCAACCCGCAAGGGGCAGATTGGGCGAGCCCTGTCGCCAGTGCATCGCGGCTCCGGCCGAGCGCGACACCGCAGCCGCCGTCAGGTCGGCGGTCACGATCGCCGATGTGTTGCCAACGCCGAGGAAGATCAGGGCCGGCGTCATCAGCGCGCCGCCACCCATCCCAGTGATACCGACTGCTATCCCAACTACGAAAGCAGCCAACGCCGTCTTGACCTCGGTGCTGAATGGGGTCGACGCGTGGTCGGCGAGCAGCGCAGGCAGGCCGTGCAGCATCGAACGACTCCCTCGGGTTGACTCCCAGAGGCGCGCACGAAGCCGGCCTGAGCCACGCCGGACGTCCCCGCGAACGGGCGTACACGCAAAGACGATTGTGCATGACGCCCTTCCGCAGCGAGGACATTCCGGCGATTCGGGGCGTCCGATTTATGCCAAGTCGACCGGGGCCGGCGGCGGGGCCGCTGGAGCGCCGGGAGCCCCTGGAGCCCCGGGCGCAACATCGGCCGTGACTTCTCGGCTCTCGATCTCGGCGACGGTCGGCGCGCCGAACATGGGCATGCCGAGCTGCTTGCGCAGGACTCCCCACACCAGCGGGACGGCGGCGAGGACGACCAGTCCGACGATCGCGATGAACAGCGGATGGGTGTCGTCGTCGCCCGACCCGAGCGGTGCCCAACCGGCCTTGTCGAGCAGCGCGAGGCCCGACATCGTCAGCACAGCGACGATTCCGCGGCGGATGTACGACTGGGGAACCCGCGGGGCAATGTGCGAGCCCAGGATCGAGCCGGGAACCGAGCCGATGATCAGCGGGATCAGGATGCTCCAGTCGAGGCCGTTGAGCGCGATGTTCGAGATGGCGGCGGCGAAGACCAACGGCACTGCCTGCACGAGGTCGGTGCCGACGAGCTTCAGGGCCGACAGGCCGGGATAGAGCATCAGCAGCGCGATCATGATGACGGAGCCCGAGCCGACCGATGTGATGCCGACGAGCAGGCCGCCGACCGCCCCGACGAGGATAGTCAGGACCGGCTTCACGACCGGGTCGTCATTGGTGACGATGGTTCCTTTCGCCCGGCGGCGCAGCTCGATGTAGAGGCGCAAGGCGTAGCTGGTCGCAGCCAGCAGCAGCGCGAATCCGATCCAGAGCTTGAGGGTGGTGTCGAGCGAGTCAGAGTCTTGGCCCGAGTTCATCCAGCGGACCAGATGGGGGCCGAGCAAGGCCATCGGCACCGACCCGAGGATGAGCCACTTCGCCAGATGGAAGTTGGGCTTGCCCTTGCGCCAGTGGACGGTGGCTCCCGCCGACTTGTAGACGGCCGCCGCCGTGAGGTCGGCGGTGACGACGGTCGCTGCGTCGCCGACGCCGAGGAAGATGAGGGCCGGCGTCATCAATGCGCCGCCGCCCATGCCGGTCATTCCGACGACGATTCCAACGATGAAGGCCGCGACGGCCGTTTTGAGTTCGGTGCCGAACGACGCGCTGGCGCCGTCGGCGAGCAGCATCTGCGCGCCGTTGAGCATGTGGGTTGACTCCCTGTGTGTTCTTTTGTGGCGCGTGGACCGCTAGCCGACGGTCACGCGTGGAGCCAGCCCTCCGCCTCCAGGGCCGAGACAAGCTCCCGGAGGCATTCTGCTATATCTCTATTAGTCGTGTCGATTTTCGCGAAATAATGGCGCGGCTCTTCATAGGGAGACGAGATGCCGGTGAAGTCCGGAATCTCCCCTCGGCGGGCGCGGGCATAAAGCCCTTTCCGGTCGCGCCGCTCGCACTCCTCGAGCGGGGTCGCAACATGGACGAGCAGGAACCCGCCGCCGGCTGCCTCGACCATCGCCTGCACTGCGGCTCGGGTCGACTCGAAAGGCGCTATCGGCGAGCAGATCGCGACACCTCCGTGTCGGGCGATCTCGGCCGCGACATAGCCGATGCGGAGGATGTTGGTCTCGCGGTCCTCGCGGCTGAAGCCGAGGCCTTTGGACAGGTGGTGGCGGACGACGTCGCCGTCGAGCGAGGTGATAGTCCGCTCGCCGCCCTCGAGGATGTGGTCGACCAGCGCCCGTGCCAGCGTCGACTTGCCCGACCCGGACAGGCCGGTGAAGAAGATGACCACGCCTTGGCGATCTCGCGGCGGACGCTCATGGTCAACCACCGCGGCGACTGCCGCGGGGAAGTCGTCGACTGCCTCGCCGTAGCTTCCCGCGGTCTTGTCTGCGTACGCCGCCAGCACTCGGTCGACCAGGCCAGCGCCCTCCGCCCCGTAGTCGGGCAGCGAGACCGCGACGACGACGGGATCGAGGTCGCTCAACTCGTTGGCCGCGGCGAGGGTCATCCGGATCAGGCCCGGACCCGACGAGCCGTGCGGCATGCCGTCGCCGACGAGCGCGACGAGGAGCGGCCGACGGCCGGCGGTGCGGGCAGACTCAGCGATCGCTGCGAGATCGGCGTTGCTCAGCGGACCGCGCACCCCGACGCCGAGCAAGGTGTCGGCGGCGTACTGGTCGTGGACCGCCGCCGGACCTCGATGCAGCTGACGGAACGCTCCGAACTCCGTGTGCGCGAGTCGCGAGACGGGTCCGATCAACGCGCGTCGGTCGTCGCCTGCGTCCGAGACGCCCTCGACGTCGAGTCGCGCGACGGGCGCGCCCTCGGGGTCGATCAGCTCGATGGCGCCGGCTTCGACGGCAGACTCGGCGGCCGCTGCGGCGACGACGAGCATCACCGGGTCGACCGCGGCGTCGCCGCCCGGGCCGACGAAGCCGCGGACGTCCTCGCCGAGGGAGCCGTTGAGGATGGCGTCCAAGACGTCGAGCTCGCGTTGGCTCGGCGTCCATTGGGGAAGGGTCGGCGAGGGAAGATTCCCCTGTGGAACATCAGCTGGGTCTGGCACGAGCGCGATTGTTTCACTTGTTTTGTCGCGGCTTGAGGCGCGCCGGGTAACGTCGCTCATCGTGGTTGAGCCTGTTGTGCTTGTCGATGTCGTTCGGTCGGGGTTTGTCGAAGGTCACCACCGGGGGTCCGTGGTCGCTGTCGACGCCGACGGCTCCGTGCTGTCGTCAGTCGGCGATGTCGAGTCGCCGGTATACCCGCGGTCGTGCAACAAGCCTGTCCAGGCCGTCGGGATGCTGCGTGCCGGACTCGACCTCGACGGATCGCTGCTCGCGCTCGCAGCCGCGAGCCACTCCGGCGAGCCGTTCCACCTCGACGGGGTGCGCGAGATCCTCGCCGGGGCCGGGCTCGACGAGTCGGCGCTGCAGACGCCGCCGGACTACCCGCTCGACGACGACGCCAAGATCGCGTTCATCCGCGCCGGCGCCGACAAGTCGGCGATCGCCATGAACTGCTCAGGCAAGCACGCAGCCATGCTCGCCACGTGCGTCGTCAACGGATGGCCGACGCAGTCGTATCGCGACACCGACCACCCGCTCCAGAAGGCCCTCGCCGACACATTCGCCGAGTCGACCGGCGAGCCGATCCAGTCAACCGGCGTCGACGGCTGCGGGGCCCCGCTGTTCTCGGCGTCGCTCACGGGTCTGGCCCGAGCGTTCTCGCGGATTGTCCTCGCTCCCGCCGGCTCGCCTGAGGGCCGCGTCGCCGCGGCGATCGCTGCCAACCCGACGTACGTCTCCGGAACGCGGCGCGACGAGGCCGAACTGTTGCGCGCGATCCCCGGCGCCGTCGGCAAAGCCGGAGCAGAGGCGTGCTACGCCGTCGCGCTTCCGGATGGTCGCGCCGTCGCGCTCAAGATCGACGACGGCTATCCACGTGCCCGCCCCGTCGTGATGGCCGAGGCACTCCGGCGGCTCGGCGTCGACGACGACGCTGTCAATGCCACCGGTGTGGTCCTCCTGTACGGCGGCGGCGAGCCCGTAGGGGCGCTCAAGCCAGCGTTCTGACGCCAGCCTTCTGACGCCAGCCTTCTGACGCCAGCAACCACTGTGAGCGGGCACACGTGCTGCGAGTTTGCTTTTGCTAACTTTTGCAAGCAGACTCGATCGCATGGCCAAGCTGAGCGTCGCCGATGCCGCCAAGGCAGGCACGGCGAGGGTGGCCGAGCGTGCCCAGGGCCTCGGTGACTTCCTTCGCGACCAACGTCGCGGCGCACAGCTCACTTTGCGCCAGCTTGCCGACGAAGCCGGGGTGTCGAACCCCTACCTCAGCCAGATCGAGCGAGGTCTGCGCAAGCCGTCCGCCGATGTCCTGCAGCAGCTCGCGAAGGCGCTGCGGATCTCGGCGGAGACGCTCTACATCCGGGCCGGGATCCTCGAGCCGCACGAGCACGACGGCGACTCCGTGCAGGTCGCGGTCCTCTCCGATCCGGTCCTCACCGAGCGGCAGCGGCAGGTGCTGCTCGACATCTACAACTCGTTTCGTCGTGAGAACGGCACAGCCGCTGGCGACGAGTCCGACGACATCCCAACGCATGCCACGACCTGAAAGGCGCGATATGACCATCGGCAGCAGCATCGACAAGACCCGTAAAGACCTCGAGAAGGCTTTCGGCGACAAGTTCGGCATCGACACGAAGTCGATCCGCGACCAGGCCCAGGCTCGCATTGCGTCCCTGCCGGCCAAGGCGAAGGAGCTTCCGGCCAAGGCGCAGGAGCTCCCGGGCAAGGCGAAGGAGCTCCCGGGCAAGGCGAAGGAGCTTCCGGGCAAGGCGAAGGACGTCGCCGAGGACACCGTCACCGTCGTCGTGACGAGCGCCCTGACCGCCTACGGCGACCTCAGCGAGCGCGGCAAGACGCTCGTCGACAAGGTTCGCGGTCAGCAGTCGACCGACGACGCGTCCACCACGACAGCGAAGGCGAAGGCCGCCAGCACGACGGCAAAGAAGTCGGCATCCTCGACCAAGACGACGACCAAGAAGTCGGCGAACCGGAAGAAGTCCGCCGCCAAGTCGGCCACCACCACCGCGAAGAAGACGGCGAAGGCCGCACAGAAGCCCGCCGAGAAGGCCGTCGAGAAGGCCGCACAGAAGCCCGCCGAGAAG
>DATIOH010000067.1:0-17627 GCA_035473375.1 Nocardioidaceae bacterium
CGTTCTCGACATTGAAGCGACTGAGCCCCGCGACGGTCATCGGGACGTCGACGACGCGAACCAGCGGATCGGGGTCGCGGTCGGACCGCAGCACGCAGATCCAGCCGTCGAGCAGCGTGGTGGCTCGACCTCCACCGGTCAGAGCCTCGCGAATGGACGGCGAGTCGGGATCGCGGGAGAACACCCAGGTCCGAGCCGCGACAACGGACCGCATCGCGAACACGCGGGGATCGTCGCCGTTCAGCACCGCCCATCCCGTCGGCTTGGTGATCCGCGCGACGACCGACTTGACCTCGGCCAGCTGGTCGAGCGTGTCGATGCCCTGCATTCCGAGATGGTCGGCGCTGACGTTGGTCACCACCGAGACATCGTTGTCGCGGACGCCGATGCCGCGCAGCAGGATGCCGCCGCGGGCCGTCTCGGTCACGGCGATCTCGACCTCGTCGTGGGCCAGCACCCGCCCGGCGCCGCTCGGGCCCGAGTAGTCGCCCGCCTCGACCAAGACTCCGTCGACGTAGATGCCGTCGGTCGACGACCAGCCGGCCCGCAACCCGGCCGTGCGCGCGATGTGGGCGATCATCCGCGACGTCGTCGTCTTGCCATTCGTGCCGGTGACGGCCACCACGGGAATGCGGGGCTTGATCGTCTCCGGCGGATCGCCGGGCTCGGCCGCGCTGACCTCGGCGGCTCCCTTGGTGACGAGGGAGTCGACGTCGCCGGAGGGGAGGCCGTCGAGCACGTCGGCGACCGCCCGGCCGAGAGCTTCGGCGCGGCCACGACGCCGCCACGGATAGGCGACCACGACCCGGTGAACGTCGGCGGTCGGCCGGACCCGCACGGCCAGCCGACTCGTCCCGGCTTCGGCCGCGATCTGCCGGACCAGCCGCGCAATCGCGCGGGCTGCGAACCGCTGACGGAACGCCGAGTCTGCCTCGCTCGGGCGGGCGTTCGGCAGGCCGATGCGTCGCGCGAATGCCGCGGCCGCCTCGCGCGACACGTCGAGCAGCTGCGACAGGTCGAGGGTGAGCTTGACGGCCGCCTTCGGAAAGTACAGGTTCGGCCCGTCGAGGATCCGGAGCTCGATCAGCGACGTCGTCGCCGGATCATCACCGGGTTGTTTCGGGGTCATTTCTGGGCCGACCTCAGCCAAGTGTCGACCCCATCGCGTGGTAGCCGCCGTCGACGTGCACGACCTCTCCGGTCGTCTTCGGCATCAGGTCGCTGAGCAGCGCGACGATCGTCTTGGCGGTCGGCTCCATGTCGGTGAGGTCCCATCCGAGCGGAGCGCGCCTCTCCCACTCGCCCTCGAACACTTCGAAGCCCGGGATCGCCTTCGCCGCGAGGGTCTTGAGCGGACCGGCGGAGATGAGGTTGCTGCGGATGCCCTTGGGCCCGAGGTCGCGGGCAAGGTAGCGGTTGCACGACTCGAGCGCACCCTTCGCAAAGCCCATCCAGTCGTATCCTGGCCACGCCACCGTGGCGTCGAAGGTGCAGCCGACGATGCTGCCGCCCTCCGACATCAGGGGCAGGGCGGCCATCGCGAGCGACTGGTACGAGTACGCCGACACCCGAACCGCCTGGGCTACGTCGTCCCAGGGCCCGCCGAGGAACTTGCCGCCGAGGATGGTCGCGGGGTTGCCGAAGGCGATCGCGTGAACGACACCGTCAAGGCCGTCGACGTGCTCGCGCACCTGCGCCTCGAGCCCGGCGAGGTGCTCGTCGTTGGTGACGTCGAGCTCGAGGATGGGCGCCTCCTCGGGCAGTCGGCCCGCGATCCGTCGCGTGATGTTGAGGGCGCGGCCGAAGTTCGAGATGAGGACCGTCGCCCCCTCTTCCTGGGCCGCTTTCGCCGTCGCAAAGCCGATCGACGAGTCGATCGTCACGCCCGCGACGAGGATCCGCTTGCCGTCCAGGACTCCCATAGGTGCCTTCCTTGCCTGCTCAGTGGCCCATTCCGAGGCCGCCGTCGACGGGGATGACCGCCCCGGTGATGTACGCCGCCTCGTCGGAGGCGACCCAGCGGACGACTCCGGCAACCTCGTCAGGAGTCGTCATCCGGCCGAGCGGGATCGCGGCGACGTACTCGGCCTTCTTGTCGTCGGGAAGCACGTCGGTCATGTCGGTTTCGACGAAGCCGGGCGCGATGACGTTGGCGGTGATCGATCGGCTCCCGAGCTCGCGAGCGATCGAGCGCGCCATGCCCACGAGGCCGGACTTGCTCGCGGCGTAGTTGACCTGGCCGGCCGACCCGAGCAGGCCGACCACGGACGAGATCAAGATGATGCGCCCGCGGCGCAGGCGCAGCATGCCCTTCGACGCTCGTTTGACGGTGCGGAACGTCCCGGTCAAGTTCGTCTCGATGACCGTCGCCCAGTCGTCCTCGCTCATTCGCAGGAGCAGCGTGTCGCGGGTGACGCCGGCGTTCGCGACCAGCACTTCGACGGGACCCTGCGCAGCCTCGATCTCGGTGAACGCCGCCTCGACCGCGTCGGCGTCGGTGATGTCACACTTGACGGCGAGGAATCCCTCCGGCGGCTCGCCGGAGCGGTACGTGATCGCAACGTTGTCTCCGGCATCGACGAACGACTGCGCGATCGCGCGACCGATGCCGCGATTGCCCCCGGTCACGAGCACAGATCTGCTCACAGCTCCGTCAGCCTCCCAGCTCTCGTGCGTCGCCGAACGTGGTGACCGACGCTATCGCGGATAGTCGGAACGGCGGAAAGGCGAGGTCCTACTCGTCGTCTTCGAGCCGGAAGCCGAGCTTGAGGCCGACCTGAAAGTGCTCGACGTGGTTGTCGACGACCTGACCGCGGACCTGCGTGACCTCGAACCAGTCGAGATGGCGCAACGTGCGGCTGGCCCGCTCGATGGCGTTCTTGATCGCGTCGTCGATGCCGTCCGGTGACGTTCCGACGACCTCCGTGACGCGGTATGTGCGGTTTGACACAGTGCGCTCCTCTCAGCGTGCGGCCTGTCTCGACGCGGCCACTACCGATCCTCTCGCCTCGAATGCCCGGTTGCCGAATCCGCGGCGTAGCGTGGTGGCTAAGGAGAACCTGTGGAACAGCACCCGGACGGCCCCGTCAGCATCACGAGCGCCCGCGCGAGCCGCAGCACCGAGATCAAGCACCGCCAGAACCGCTACCTGTTCTCGATGGCCGTCCGCACGGCGTGCTTCGTGGGCGCGGTCGTCACCACAGGCCTTCTTCGGTGGGTGCTGGTGGCCGCGGCATTCGTCCTGCCCTACATCGCCGTGGTCATGGCGAATGCGTCCGAGCGCCGGCGGATACCGGAGCCGGCCTCGTTTCGCTCCGAGGATCGACCGCTCCTCCCCGGACCGGACTCCCCCAGCGCACACGAGTCGCGAACGTGACGGCGCAGTCGCCCGAGTCGTCAGAGTCGTCAGAGTCGTCAGGGTCACCCGAGCCGCTGATCTGCTCGGCCAAGGGATGCACCGCTCCGGCAACCACGGCACTGCGATGGAACAACCCCAAGATCCACCCGCCCGAGCGGCGCAAGACGTGGCTCGCGTGCGACGAGCACCGCGAGTCACTCGCGCAGTTCCTGTCGGCGCGCAGCTTCTTGCGCGAGACCGAGCCGGTCTGACAGTGGCGCTCAGCCGCCGATGGCGCTCATCGAGCGCGCCGGCTGCAAGAACGACGGATCGTCGATCCCGTGGCCGGGACGCTTGGTCCACATCGCCGCTCGCCACCGCTCGGCCATGACCTGATCGGACGCGCCGGCGCGCAGTGCAGTGCGCAGGTCCGACTCCTCGCGGGCGAACAGGCAGTTGCGCACTTGTCCGTCGGCGGTGATACGCACCCGGTCGCAGTCGCCGCAGAAGGGCTGGGTGACCGACGCGATCACGCCGACTGTCGCCGGACCCCCGTCGACGAGGAACAGCTCGGCAGGCGAGCTGCCGCGATGCTCCGGGTGCGGCGCGAGGTCGAACGTCGTGCCGAGCAACCCGAAGATCTCGTCGGCGGTGACCATCTCGTCGCGCGACCAGCCATGTTGGGCGTCGAGCGGCATCTGCTCGATGAATCGCAGCTCGTAGCCGCGCTCCAAGCACCACGCCAGCAGCTCCGGCGCCTGGTCGTCGTTGACGCCCCGGAGCAGGACGGCGTTGACCTTGACCGGGGTGAGGCCGGCCGCCGCAGCCGCTTCGAGGCCGCGCACGACGTCGTCGAACCGGTCGCGACGGGTGATCGTGCGGAAGGTGTCGGCGCGCACCGTGTCGAGGCTGACGTTGACCCGGTCGAGCCCGGCTGCGGCAAGGGCGCCGGCGGTCTTGTCGAGGCCGAGACCATTCGTCGTGACCGCGATGCGGGGCCGCGGCCGAAGAGCCGCCGTGCGCCCCACGATGTCGACCACGCCGGGCCGGATGAGCGGTTCGCCGCCGGTGAAGCGAACCTCCTCGACGCCGAGGTGGTCGATCGCGATGCCGATCAGGCGCACAATCTCGTCGTCGGTCAGGATGTCGTCGCGCGGCAGCCAGTCGAGGCCTTCGGGCGGCATGCAGTACGAACAGCGCAGATTGCACCGGTCCGTCAGCGACACGCGCAAGTCGGTCGCCACTCGACCATATTGATCGAGCAGCGCGCCGTCGCTCTCCGGAACTCGCACGTGCATCTGTCCACTCTAGGCGGCCGACGCCGTGGTCCCGCCCAAACCACCTGCATGCGACGGCTACCGTTGACCTGCCGTGCTCAGATTTCTCTTTACCGGCCGCTGGCTGGTCCTTCTCCTCGTCGTGATCCTCGTCGGGTTCGCGTGCGTCGAGCTCGGCCTGTGGCAGTTTCGCCGGTACGAGGGAAAGGTCGAGGGCAACAAGGTCGTCCGGGTCAACCTGGTCGCCGAGCCCGTGGCGGTCGACAACGTCATGTCGACCGGCGACGGCCCGTCCGACGACGTCCAGTGGCTGCGCGTGCGCGCAACCGGCGTCTACGACCCCGACCACACGACCGTGATCCTCTACCGAAGCCGCGACGGCGTGCCGGGCGTCAACGTCGTCGTCCCCCTCGTCACCGAGTCGGGCACCGCCCTTCTCGACGACCGCGGCTGGATTAAGACCTCCGAGAGCGGCGCCGACGCCTCCATCGACGCCCCGGCGCCGCCGACCGGCACCGTCACGGTGACCGGCTGGGTCCGGCAGAACGCCACGGGGTCGTCGGCCAGGGTCTCTGACGGCGAGGCGCGGTCGATCTCGTCCGACGAGATCGGCCCGACGCTCGGCTATCCCGTCTACGACGGCTTCGTCGAGCGGACCGACGAAGCGCCGTCGGCGAGCCCGGCCCCGGTCGCCGACGACGAGCCGGACCTCAGCACCGGACCGCACTTCTTCTACGGCGTGCAGTGGTTCTTCTTCGCCATGCTCGCCGTCGGATTCTGGGTCTACTTCGCCTATGCCGAGTACCAGGAGCAGTCGGGCCGGCGGCCGCGGCCGCCCGAGCCGGCGGCTCGGCCGGCGAAGACGCCATGACCGCGCCTCCCGGCCCACCGGCCCGGCTCTTCGACGCGTACGCGATCGACCTCGACGGCACGGTCTTCCTCGACGAGACGGCGCTCCCCGAAGCGATCGACTCGATCACGGCGATCCGCGCCGCGGATCGCCCCGTCGCATTCGTGACCAACAATCCGCTCCATACGGCCTCTGAGTACGCCGCGAAGCTGACCAGGCTCGGACTGCCGACCACGCCGGCCGATGTCGTGACCGCCACCGACTCGTTGCTCCGCTACCTCGAGCGCAGTCACGGCGGCGCGGCTGTGTTGACCGTGTCTGAGCCACAGGTCGAACGGGCCATCAAGTCCGCCGGCTTCGCGCTGACCCGTGATTCGGCCGCCGCCGACGTCGTGGTCGTGTCGTTCGACCGAACCTTCGACTACGCCAAGCTCAACGCCGCCTATCGGGCGGTCCGGCTCCACGGGGCCGTCATCGTCGCGACCAATCCCGACCCGTACTGTCCGACGGCTGACGGCGGTCTGCCGGACTGTGCGGCGATGCTCGCCGCCGTCGAGGCCTGCACCGGACGCCGGGCCGAGGCGATCACGGGCAAGCCGAGCCCCGTGATGGCCGCCGCTGTGCTCGAACGGCTCGGGGCGCCGGCGGCGCACACTGCCATGGTCGGCGACCGGCTCGCGACCGACATGGCGATGGCCGAGGCGGCCGGCATGACCGGCGTTCTCGTTCTCGGGGCGACGACCTCGCCGGCCGATGTCGCGGCCAGCAAGGTCCGTCCCAGCCACACCGTGGAAACCCTGCGTCAACTCCTGCCGACGTCTCTGTGAATCCGGCTCGGCCAGCCTCGACTGGCGGGCGAGCCGGGGGTAGCGTCGAAAGTCCAGTCGGACCCGCGTGCCGCGGGTCGGCGCGGAGGGAGAGCGCGATGTTCATTCAGGTCATCCAAGGCAGAGTCTCGGACAAAGACGCGTTGCGGGCTCAGGTCGACAAGTGGCGGTCCAACGTCGCTCCGGGCGCGACCGGCTGGCTCGGCTCGACGTCCGGCGTCACCGCCGACGGCCGTTCCGTCGCCGTCGTGCGTTTCGAGTCCGAAGACGCGGCTCGACTGAACGAGAAGCGGCCGGAGCAGGACGCCTGGTGGTCGGAGACGGCAGCGCTGTTCGACGGCGACCCAACGTTCGCCGAGAGCGGCGACGTCGACGTAGAGCAGGAAGGCGACCCGAGCTCGGCTGGGTTCGTCCAGGTGATGCGCGGCCAGTCGAGCGACCCCGAGCGAGCTCGCGCGATCATGAACAACGACTCGCTCGACTGGCGCTCGCTGCGGCCGGACGTCCTCGCGATGGTCAGCGTCAACGAGCCCGGCGGCCGCTGGACGAACGTCATCTACTTCCCGTCCGAGGCCGCGGCCCGCGAGGGCGAGGCCAAGCCGATGCCGCCGGAGGCCGAGGCGATGATGGGCGAGCTGATGTCGCTTGCCGTCGGCGAGGTCGAGTACTTCGACCTGACCGACCCCTGGCTCCACGCTCCCTGATCAGAGCACCCTAAACGGAATGACCAAGGGTCACGTCCATGTCAAAGAACATCTTCGACACCAAGGGTGTGTGCCTGTTCCGAACTCAGCGATAGCGGAACCCGTCCATGAACCGGCGCAATAGCCCACCCCTGACGGGTAGGGACGGCGCGGGTGGCGGTGCGACGGGGCGCTGAGTTGCGATCGGCTGGTCGTAGTCGGTGCGCACGATCGCGTCGATGATCTGGTCCTCGGTGAACGTCGCCGAACCCTCTATCTCGGGAACGAAGCCCACCAGGACACCATTGCGCATCACCTGGGCCTCGAGCGAGGCCGTGTCGTCGGAGTCCCAAATGGCCTCGCGCCCGTCCAGGAGCCTGATTGTCACTCCGAACTGGTCTACCCCCGCCTGCGCCAGGTCGGCGTCCGTGCCTCGCTCGCGCAGGGCGTCGACGACGCGGCGTGCCTTGTTCTCCTCCACGCTTATCGAGCGTAGCCGCCCTCACGGCGGCACCCCATCGTTCGGGACTCGGTGAGCCCGAATACAGCACGCTGATCAGAGGGCGCGGGTAACGCCTCCGTCGATCGCCAGTGCCACGCCGCTGATGTACGACGCGGCCGGCGAGAGCACGAATGCGGCCGCCCGGCCGAACTCGTCCGGCTGCCCGTAGCGGCCCAGCGGGATTGCACCCTCAGCATGCGCGCGCGCTGCCGCGGGGTCGGGCGCGAGACCGTTGAGCTCTTGAATGCGCTCGGTCTCGATGCTGCCCGGCATCAGTCCGTTGACCCGGATTCCGCGCGGGCCGAGCTCGTCGGCAAGCGTCTTGGCGACCATCGCGAGGCCTGGCCGGAGACCGTTGGAGATGGCGAGATTGGTCAGCGGAGCCTTGACCGACGTCGACAGCACGAGTGCGATCGAGCCGCCGTCACCCATCGCGTCTGCTGCGGTTCGCGCGAGCCGTACCGCGCCGAGGAACACGCTCTCGAATGCCTGCCGCCACTGGTCGTCCGTGGTCTGCAACATCGTCCCGGCCGGCGGTCCCCCGACGCTGACCAAGACCCCGTCGAGGCGGCCGAAACGATCCACGGCGGCAGCGACGAGCCGCGCCGGCGTGTCAGCGGCCCCGTTGTCGGCAGCGACGCCGAGGGCTGAGCCCTCGCCGAGCTCTCGCACGGCTGTCGCCACGCTCTCGTCGCTCCTCGACGAGACGACGACCAGGGCGCCGTCGTCGACCAACGCCTGGGCGACCGCCCGCCCCAGTCCGCGGCTCGCGCCGGTGACGATGTAGACCCTGCCGGTCAGCCCTAAGTCCATCCGGCCATTCTGCCTGACCGACCAATCCCCAAACTCGCTCCACTTTGGGGGATTTTTCGCCCAGCCAAAGTGGAGCCAGTTTGGGGAACTTAGGGGACGGGAACTTCGGCCGCGTCCTCGGAGAACTGGGTCCGGTAGAGGTCGCTGTACAGACCGCCGCGGGCAAGTAGCTCGGTGTGCGTGCCAGTCTCGACGACGCGTCCGGAGTCGAGCACGACGATGTTGTCGGCTCGACGAACCGTCGAGAGCCGGTGCGCGATCACCAGCGACGTACGGCCTTCGAGCGCGAGGTCGAGGGCCCGCTGGACCGCCGCCTCGGACTCGCTGTCGAGGTGCGCGGTCGCTTCGTCGAGGACGAGGATCCGCGGCGCCTTCAACAGCAGCCTCGCAATCGCCAGCCGCTGGCGCTCACCGCCGCTGAGCCGGTACCCGCGGTCGCCGACCACCGTGTCGAGGCCGTCGGGCAGGCTCGCGACGAGGTCCCAGATCTGGGCCGCCCGGAGCGACTCTGCGAGCTCGTCGTCGCTCGCCTCGGGACGCGCGTAGAGCAGGTTCTCGCGGATCGTGTCGTGGAACATGTGCGCGTCTTGGGTGACGTATCCGACCATGTTGTGAAGCGACGCCTGCTCGACGTCGCGCACATCGACGCCGCCCACGGCCACCGCGCCCGCGTTGACGTCGTACATCCGCGCCAGCAGATGCGTGATGGTGGTCTTGCCGGCGCCGGACGGCCCGACCAGAGCGACCATCTCTCCCGGCCTGACGCTGAAGTTGACGTCGTGCAATATCTGCGTCGGTGACCGGGTCTCGGGCACCGCGACGACCTCGAGGCTCGCGAGCGACACCTCGTCGGCCGATGGATAGCGGAAGTCGACATGCACGAAATCGACCGACGCGGGCCGCCCGTCGATCGTCTCGGCGTCGGGGCTGTCCTGGATCATCGGCTCGAGGTCGAGCACCTCGAAGACGCGCTCGAACGATACGAGCGCGGTGAGGACATCGACGCGCACGTTCGACAGCGAGGTGAGCGGTCCGTAGAGGCGCGCCAGCAGGGCCGACAACGCCAGCAGGGTGCCGAGCGAGATCGACTCGCTGATGACGAGCTGGCCGCCGAACCCGTAGACGAGGGCCGTCGCGAGCGCGGCGACGAGGGCGAGCGCGCTGTAGAAGATACGGCCGACCATCGCGATCTCGATGCCGAGGTCGCGCACCCGGGCGGCACTGCCGTCGAAGGCGACCTGCTCGGCGGCCGGCCGGCCGAACAGCTTCACGAGCATCGCGCCGCCGACGTTGAACCGCTCGGTCATCGACGCCGAGAGCTCGGCGTTGATCTGCATCTGCTCACGGGTCAAACCGGAGAGCCGGCGCCCGGCCCAGCGCGCGGGCAGCAGGAAGACAGGGACGATGCCAAGAGCCAGCAACGTGATCTGCCAGGACAGAAGCAGCATCGCGCCGGCGACGAGGGCGAGGCTGATCACGTTGCTCACGACACCCGACAGCACCGAGGTGAACGCGCGCTGTGCCCCGATGACGTCGTTGTTGAGGCGCGACACGAGTGAGCCGGTCTGGGTGCGCGAGAAGAATGCGAGCGGCATCCGCAGGACATGCCCGAAGACGAGGCGCCGGAGGTCGAAGATCAGTCCCTCGCCGATGCGGGCCGAGTACCAACGCTGAGCGAGGGTCAGCGCGGCGTCGGCGACCGCGAGCAGCGCGACCAGCAGGGCAAGCCCGGTGACCACTGCCCGATCCTGCTTGACGACACCGTCGTCGATGATGTGCTTGAACACCAAGGGCGACGCGACGACCAGGCAGGCATCGAAGACGACCAGCACCAGGAAGTAGCAGATCTGCCGGGTGTACGGCTTCGCGAAGGCCGCAACGCGCCGGGTCGTGCCCGGGGTCAGACCCCCGCGACCATTCGTCGGATCCTCGCGCGTGAACGAGTGCATCACACGCCACGGATTGCTCACACCACTCATACGCCTAGGTGAAACGCCCGCTCAGTCCGAATTCTTCCGCTGCGCTGCCGCAAATGCCGCGAGCTCGTGGATTCGCCCCACCTGGGCGACCCGCTCAGCGAGCAGTTGCTCGTCATGGTCGCGCGTCACCGCTCCGCGCAGCAGGGCCTTCGTGCTCGCCACCGCGTTGCGCGGCGAGGCCAGAACGGCGCCGGCGAGATCGTCGACCGTGCCGTCCATGTCGTCGTGGTCGACGACGATGGTCGCGAGGCCGAGCTTGCGGGCCTCGTCGGCGTCGATCCATCGACCGGTCACGCAGATCTCGAGGGCTCGCGGATAGCCGATGGCCTCGACGAGCGGATGGGTCCCGCCCAGGTCGGGAACCAGGCCGAGCGAGGTCTCGCGCATCGCGAACCGGGCGTCTTCGGTCAGCACTCGGAAGTCGCAGGCGAGCGCGAGCTGAAACCCGGCGCCGACCGCGTGTCCCTGCACGGCCGCGATCGACACGATCTCGGGTCGGCGCAGCCAGCTGAAGGCGTCTTGGAACGACGCCAGGAGGTCGAGCAGGTCGGCGTCCTCCATCTCCGCCATCGAGACGAGCGACGGCTCGCCCGGGATCCCCTCGCTAGTCCACATCCGCTTGTCGAGCCCTGCGGAGAAGGACGGCCCCTCAGACCGGACGATGACGATTCGGACATCTGCAGGCAGCGTCTCGCCGATGTGGCGCATCGCCGCCCACATCGCGGGAGTCTGCGCGTTGCGGCTCTCGGGGCGGTCGAGCGTGAGTGTGGCCGTCGTGCCGACGACTTCGTGACGGATGCCGCCACCGGAAGCCGCGCGTTCGTCGGCGGCCATCTGGGCAGCGTAACCCGATCGTGGAAGCGGCACATTTCCTGACGAGCCGACCTCGGTCAGGCCAGCTCGATCAGCTCCGCGTACTCCTCGCTCCACAGATCCTCCACTCCGTCCGGGAGTATGAGCACCCTATCTGGCTGGAGCGCCGTCACAGCCCCTTCGTCGTGAGTCACCAAGACGATTGCGCCGGCGTATGTCCGGATGGCGGCGAGGACCTCTGCGCGGCTGGCCGGATCGAGGTTGTTGGTCGGCTCGTCGAGCAGCAGCACGTTGGCAGCCGACACGACGAGAGTCGCCAGCGCGAGCCGCGTCTTCTCGCCTCCCGACAGTACTCGGGCAGGCTTGTCAGCGTCGTCGCCGGAGAAGAGGAACGACCCCAGCACGCTGCGTGCCTGCGTCTCGGTGAGCGCGGGCGCCGCCGCCTGAAGGTTCTGGACGACGGTCCGCTGCAGGTCGAGCGTCTCGTGCTCCTGCGCGTAGTAGCCGAGCTTCAGCCCGTAGCCGGGCAGGACCTTGCCGGTGTCGGACTCGTCGAGACCGCTCAGGATCCGCAGGAGCGTCGTTTTACCGGCGCCGTTGAGGCCGAGCACGACGACCCGGCTCCCCTTGTCGACAGCAAGATCGACGTCGGTGAAGACCTCGAGTGACCCGTACGACTTCGACAGTTCCTCGGCCATCAGCGGCGTCTTGCCGCACGGGGCGGGGTCGGGGAAGGCGATCTTGGCGACCTTGTCGTGACGTCGCTCCGCCTCGAGCCCGGACAGCAGCCGCTCGGCGCGACGGGCCATGTTGTGCGCGGCGGTCGCCTTGGTCGCCTTGGCCCGCATCTTGTCGGCCTGCGCCATCAGCGAGGTCGCCTTCTTCTCGGCGTTCGCCCGCTCGCGCTTGCGGCGTCGCTCGTCGGTCTCACGCTGCTGGAGGTAGGCCCGCCAGCCGACGTTGTAGACGTCGACCTCTGCCCGGTTGGCGTCGAGGTGGAACACGCGCGTCACCGTCTCGTCGAGCAAGGCGACGTCGTGGCTGATCACGACCAGGCCGCCCTTGTGCGCCTTCAGGAAGGCTCGCAGCCAGCTGATCGAGTCAGCGTCGAGGTGGTTGGTCGGCTCGTCCAGCAGCAGCGTCTCTGCGCCGGAGAACAGGATGCGAGACAGCTCGATGCGGCGTCGCTGACCGCCCGAGAGCGTGTGAAGCGGCTGCGACATCACCCGGTCGGGCAGTCCGAGGCTGGCAGCGATCTGCGCCGCCTCTGCCTCCGCGGCGAAACCGCCCGCGGCGTGTAGCTCAGCGTCTGCGCTGGCGTACCGCTGCATCGCCCGGTCGCGCACCTCGTCGTCGTCGCTGCCCATCTCGTGCTCGGCGCGCCGCAGTCGACGGACCACCTCGTCGAGGCCGCGCGCGGAGAGGATCCGGTCGCGGGCCAGGATCGACAGGTCGCCCGTGCGCGGGTCTTGCGGCAGGTAGCCGACCGCGCCCGACCGGAGGACGTCGCCGCCCGCCGGCTGCGCCTCGCCGGCGAGGATTCGGGTCATCGTGGTCTTGCCCGCGCCGTTGCGCCCGACCAGGCCGACCTTGTCGCCCGGGCCGATCCGGAAGGAGGCGTCGTCGACGAGGATGCGCGCGCCCGCGCGAACATGCAGATGGCGTGCGGTGATCATCGGGTCAGGGGCTCTCAGGCGACCGGCCCCTGCGGTCTAGGCGGGGCGCTCTTGGCTGGGGGTTTCCCTAGGCTACAGCCCATGATGAAGTTCAACCCCCGCGCCAAGATCGACCGGAGCCAGGTTCAGGATCGGCGCGGGCAGGGGGGCAGGCGAGGCGGCGGCATGTCCGGCCTGCCCGGCCTCGGGCGCGGCGGCGGCACAGGCGGCATTCCGATTCCCACCGGCGGCGGCATCGGCGGCATCATCGTCGTCATCATCATCGTCGTGCTCGGCTTGGTCTTCGGCGGCAACGTCCTCGGCGGCGGCAGCGGCAGCGACCAGAGCGCAACCCTCAACGACTGCATCGACGGCTCCGACGCCGTCCAGCAGGACTGCCGAATCAACATCGACGTCAACGCGATCCAGTCGTTCTGGACCGACTATCTGCCGCAGGCGGCGGGTGTCGACTACCAGGAGTCCGACACCGTCTACCTCGCCGGCAGCACGAGCACCGGCTGCGGCCAGGCCACCTCGGCGATGGGGCCGTTCTACTGCCCGAATGACAAGACGGTCTATCTCGACCTGACGTTCTTCGACGACATGCTGCAGGGCCAGCTGGGCGCAAGCGGCGGCGAGTTCCAGGAGGCGTACGTCCTCGCCCACGAGTACGGCCACCACATCCAGGACCTGCTCGGGACGCTGGGCAAGCACCAGAGCAGCGCGACCGGGCCGACCAGCGAGAGCGTCCGGATCGAGCTGCAGGCCGACTGCTACGCGGGCGTCTGGACGCACTACGCCACGACCGCGAAGGACGAGAACGGCGAGGTCTTCATCACCGAGATCAGCGACCAAGACATCAAGGACGCCATCAACGCGGCTACCGCCGTCGGCGACGACCGCATCCAGCAGCAGACGTCAGGCCGGGTCAACCCCGACCAATGGACGCACGGGTCGGCCGCCGAGCGCGTCCAGTGGTTCCAGACCGGCTACGACTCCGGCCAGCTGACGTCCTGCGACACGTTCGCGCCGGGCGCACTGTAGGCACAAAGTCTGCGATGTGGATCCACGTTGCCACTAGTGGTCAGCGGGTTGTGTCCACCACGGTTACCTGTGCCGACCGGACCGACGTGATCACCTGGTTGAGCACGGCCCGTCGTGGATCGGCGACACCCGGAATCCATCGCTGGGGTGCGGCCAGCAGGGGCGTCAGGCCTCGGAATGCGAAGACTGCGTCGACGGCTGCGCGGTCTCCCGCCGTCGCGAGCAGATCGAGGTCGCGGACATGCGGCAGCAAGATCTCGTGCACGTGGCCGGACGCCGCGTCGTACGCCGCCTGCGCCTGGTTGTCGCGTCGACGGGCGAACCGTTGCTGCGACCAGCCGCCGGCCTTGCTGCGGCTCTGCACGTGCCGCTGGCCGATCTTGACGGCGACCACCTCCGCGCCGACCGCGCGAGCGACGGCGAAGCCACCCTTGCGAACGATCACCACGCCGATCCGCCACGGGCGGGCCACATGGGTCGTGAGCCCGTCACGCGACAGGTCCCGAAGCGGTGGGAACGGCACCTCGATGGACGCCGACGACCCGTCAGCGCTGGACGCCGTCACCTGGTCCGGGCCGTACGACCACGTCGTGTCGGCATGCCGGACCTCATAGCGATCGATCCAACCGGCCAGCCGCTCGAACGGAACCGCGACGTCTCGCGGCTCCGGACCGCTCACCGGCTCAGACGTTGAAGCCGAGGGCGCGAAGCATCTCGCGGCCGTCGTCGGTGATCTTGTCAGGACCCCACGGGGGCATCCAGACCCAATTGATCTTGAAGTCGTCGACGACGCCGTGGAGGGCCGTGCGGGTCTGATCCTCGATGACGTCGGTCAGCGGACACGCCGCCGACGTGAGGGTCATGTCGATCACCGCGGTCGACGACTCGTCGGCGCGCTCGACCGCGACGTCGTAGATGAGGCCGAGGTCGACGACGTTGATCCCGAGCTCTGGGTCTACGACGTCCTTGAGCGCCTCACGGACGTCCTCGGAGTCGACCAGGGTCGCCTCGCCGGACAGGTCGACCTCGGGCAGGTCGCTGGTGTCGGTTGTCGATGCGGTCTCGTTGGTCATCTCTTCACCTCGTCGTCTCGGCCGACCCGACCGCCTGCGCGGTCGCTCCATCCGACGCGACCGCCTGCGCGGTCGCGTCCTTGAACGCCATCCAGCCCAGCAGCGCACACTTGATCCGCGCCGGGAACTTCGCCACGCCGGCAAACGCGATGCCGTCCTCGAGGATGTCCTCGTCGGGCTCGACCTGACCCCGACCCTGCATCAGCTCGACGAACGTCTCGTGCACCGCCAGCGCCTGCTCGATCGGCTTGCCGATCACGAGATCGGTCAGCACAGACGTCGCCGCCTGGGAGATCGAGCAGCCCTCGGCGTCATACGACACGTCGTCGACAACGCCGTCGACGACCCGGACGCGGACCGTCACCTCGTCGCCGCACGTCGGGTTGACGTGGTGGACCTCGGCGTCGAACGGCTCGCGCAGTCCGGCGTGATGAGGCGCCTTGTAGTGATCGAGGATGATCTCTTGATACAAGGTGTCGAGGTTCGCGGACGTGGCCGCAGGCTGATTGATCGGTGCCATCACGTAACCCTGAAGTACCGCTTGGCCTGCTCTATTCCCTCGATGAGGGCGTCGACCTCGGCAGGCGTCGTGTAGAGGTAGACGGACGCGCGCGCCGACGCCTGCACACCGAACCGCGCGTGCGCGGGCTTGGCGCAGTGGTGCCCGGCGCGGATCGCGATGCCGTGCGAGTCGAGCACCTGGCTGAGGTCGTGCGGATGGATGCCCGCGACCTCGAAGCTGATCGCTCCACCGCGGTCGACTGCGTCGGTCGGGCCGAGGACGGTGAGCTTGTCGACGTCGGCGAGCCGCTCGAGCGCGTATGCCGTGATGGCGTGCTCGTGTGCGGCGACACGATCCATGCCGATGCCGGAGAGGTAGTCGAGCGCGGCGCCGAGTCCGATGGCCTGGGCGATCGGCGGTGTGCCGGCCTCGAACTTGTGCGGTGCCGGGGCATACGTCGACCTCTGCATCGTGACCGTCTCGATCATCTCGCCGCCGCCGAGGAACGGCGGCAGCGCGTCGAGGACCGCGGCCTTGCCCCAGAGCACGCCGATGCCGGTCGGACCGACGGCCTTGTGCCCGGTGAAGGCGAGCAGGTCGGCGCCCGACGCCACGACGTCGACCGGCAGCTGCGGTACGGCCTGCGAGGCGTCGACGACGACGATGGCGCCGACCTCGTGTGCTCGACGCGCGATCTCGGCGACCGGGTTGACAGTGCCGAGCATGTTGGACACCCACGCCAGCGAGACGACCTTCGTGCGCTCGTTGACCAGCTCGTCGATGTTCGAGAGGTCGAGACGCCCGTCGTCGGTGAGCCCGAACCAGCGCAGGGTCGCGCCCTTGCGCTCGGTGAGCAGCTGCCAGGGAACGATGTTGGAGTGGTGCTCCATCTCGGTGATGACGACTTCGTCGCCGGGGCCGATCGCAAGCTCGCCCTCAGCCCACGCGAGGGTGTTCGCGACGAGGTTGAGCGCCTCTGAGGCGTTCTTGGCAAACACGACCTCGTCGCGCGACGGCGCCCCGATGAACGCGGCGACCTTGTCGCGCGCGCTCTCGAACGCCGCCGTCGACTCGGCGCCGAGATGGTGCATCGCCCGAGCGACGTTGGCGTTGTGCTGGGCATAGTGCTCGGCGATCGTGTCGATGACGATCTGCGGCTTCTGCGACGTGTTTGCGCTGTCGAGGTAGACGAGCGGCAGGTCGCCGTCGAGCCGCCGCGACAGGATCGGGTAGTCGGCGCGGACGGCGTCGGTGTCGAGCAGGCCCGACAGCGCACCACTCGCGACAGGGCTCTGGACGGTCACGACGCCGCCGCCTTGACGTACTTGTCGTAGCCCTCGGCCTCGAGGCGCTCAGCGAGGTCCGAGCCGCCCTCCTCGGCGATCCGGCCCGCGACGAACACGTGCACGAAGTCAGGCTGGATGTAGCGGAGGATGCGCGTGTAGTGCGTGATGAGCAGCACGCCGCGGTCGCCTTGCGCGCGGAACCGGTTGACGCCCTCGGACACGACCTTCAGGGCGTCGATGTCGAGGCCGGAGTCGGTCTCGTCGAGGATCGCCATGCGCGGGTTGAGCAACTCGAGCTGGACGATCTCATGCCGCTTCTTCTCGCCGCCGGAGAAGCCTTCGTTGACGTTGCGCTGGGCGAAGGCTCGGTCCATCGAGACGCTGTCGAGCGCGTCGTTGACGTCCTTGACCCAGGTGCGGAGCTTCGGGGCCTCGCCGTCGAGGGCGGTCTTCGCGGTGCGCAGGAAGTTCGAGACAGACACGCCAGGAACCTCGACCGGATACTGCATCGCCAGGAACAGCCCGGCCCGAGCGCGCTCGTCGACCGTCATCGTCAGCACGTCGACGCCGTCGAGGGTGACCGAGCCGCCGGTGACGGTGTATTTGGGGTGGCCCGCGACCGAGTAGGCAAGCGTCGACTTGCCAGAGCCGTTGGGGCCCATGATCGCGTGCGTCTCGCCCGACCGGACGGTGAGGTCGACGCCGTTGAGGATCGGCTTCAGACCGTCCTCGATGTCGACGGCGACGTGCAGGTCCTTGATCTCCAGGGTGGACATTGCTTCCTTCTCAGTTCAGAGCATGCTGGTTGAGGGGGCTGTGGACGTCGACGACGATGTCGTCGGCGTCGATCTTGCAGGGGTAGACGGGAACCGGCTCGTAGGCCGGAAGGCCGGTCGGCTCGCCGGTACGCAGGTCGAAGAGCGAGCCATCCAGCCAGCACTCGATCTCGCAGCCGGCGGCGTCGACCTCGCCCTCGCTGAGCGGGA
>DATIOH010000068.1:0-2717 GCA_035473375.1 Nocardioidaceae bacterium
CGTCGTCGTCACCGAGGGCCTCGTCGACGGCGTCGTAGTCAGCTGGCCCGAGCTTGGGTCGCACCATCGAGGCTCAGGTCCCGGTCAGGTGTTCGGGGCGCACGGGCACGCGCGTCACCGGCAGCCCCGTCGCCGCGCGGATCGCCGCGATGATGGCCGGCCCCGACGAGATCGTGGGGGCTTCCCCGACCCCGCGGAGACCGTACGGCGCGTGGGGATCGGCGTACTCGAGCACCTCGATCGGCATCGGCGGCGTGTCGAGAATGGTCGGGATCAGGTAGTCCGTGAACGACGGATTTCGGATCTTGCCGTCCTTGACGACGATCTCCTCCATGATCGCGAGGCCCATGCCCTGGGCGCTGCCGCCCTGGATCTGACCCATCACGGCGCTCGGATTGATCGCCTTTCCGACGTCCTGCACGCACGCGAGCTCGACGACCTTGAGGAGGCCGAGCTCGACGTCGACGTCGACCACCGCCCGATGCGCCGAAAACGAGTACTGCACGTGGGCGAAGCCCTGGCCAGTCTCGGGGTCGAGCTCCTGCGTCGGGCGGTGGTGATACTCGCGCGTCTCGTTGACGACCTTGTCTCCGAGCGCATCGACGAGCGGCATCGCGAGGCTGCCGTCGGCCTCGACGATGTTGCCGGCGAGCAGGCGCGCGCCGTCGAGCGACCGACCGAGCCGCTCGGCGGCGAGCGTCATCACCCGGTCGCGCACCGCTTCGCAGGCTAGCTTCACGGCTCCGCCGGTCATGTAGGTCTGCCGCGACGCCGACGACGAGCCGGCCGACCCGACCTCGGTGTTCTTCGGATGGACGGTGACGTTGTCGACGCCGAGCTCGGTGCGACAGATCTGCTGCTCGACGGTGACGAGCCCCTGACCGACCTCGGCCCCGGCTGTATGCACGACCACGACCGGTGCGCCTCCGACCGCCTCGACCTGCACGCGTGCGGTCGAGAAGTCGTCGAACCCCTCAGAGAACGCGACGTTCTTGTACGTGACGGCGTAGCCGACGCCGCGCCGGACGCCCTCGCCGTGGGTGGTGTTCGAGACGCCTCCGGGCAGCTCGCGCAGGTCGATAGCCGCTGCGTCGTCAACCTCGCGCTCGGGAGGAAGCGGCATCGCCTGCAGTCGATCGAGCAGTTCCGCGACCGGCGCCGCCGCGTCGATCACCTGGCCGTGCGGCGTCACCGACCCCTCGTCCATCGCGTTGATGCGGCGCACCTCGCACGGATCCATGCCGAGCTCGGTGGCGATCTTGTCCATCTGCGCCTCGTACGCGAATGCCGTCTGCACCGACCCGAACCCGCGCATCGCCCCACACGGCGGATTGTTCGTGTAGGCGCCGTATGCGTCGACACGGACGTTGTCGACGACATAGGGCCCGATTCCCATCGTGCCGGCGTTGCCGACCACCGCCGGAGTGCTCGACGCGTACGCCCCGCCGTCAAGGTAGATGTCGCAGTTGACGAAGACGAGCTTCCCGTCGCGATCGACGCCGTGCTCGTACCGCATCTCACACGGATGCCGGTGCACGTGCCCGAAGAACGACTCCTCGCGGTTGTAGACCATCTTCACCGGCTTGCTGGTGTGCAGCGCGAGCATGCACCCGTGCACGTGCATCGACAGATCCTCGCGGCCGCCGAACGCGCCACCGACGCCGGCGAGCGTCAACCGGACCTGATCCGGCGACAGCCCGAGTGCGGCGCACACCTGACGCTGGTCGACGTGCAGCCACTGCGTTGCGACGTAGAGGTCGACGCCGCCCTGCCCGTCGGGAACGGCAAGACCCGACTCGGGCCCGAGGAATGCCTGGTCCTGCATGCCGACGGAGTACTCGCCCACGACCACGAGGTGGGCGTCGGCCGCTGCTGCCCCCGGGTCGCCCTTGCGGATCTTCAGGTGACGGACGAGATTTCCCTTGGGATGGATTCGCGCCGCCGACCTGCTGAGCTCGACCTCTGTCGCACGGTCGTCGTCGTGCAGCCGGTTCCATGTCGGCTGGCCGAGGGCCGCGCGAGCGTCGGTGACGGGCTCCCACACGTCGTAGTCGACCTGGATCTTCTTCGCCGCCTGCCGGGCGATCTCTGGATGGTTGGCGGCGACGAGCGCGATCGCCTCGCCCTGGTAACGGACGACGTCTCTGGCCAGGACCGGCTGATCGGACAGCTCGAGTCCGTAGACGTTGTCGCCCGGCACATCGTCGGCGGTGAGCACCGCGAAGACACCGGGCGTCTTGAGCGCCTCGGTGATGTCGACCCCGACGATCCGCGCGTAGGGGTGTGGGCTCCTCAACGTCACGCCCCAGAGCATGTCGTCCATCCAGAGATCGCTCGCGTACGCGAACTCGCCGGTGACCTTCAAGATCCCGTCCGGTCGCAGCGGATCTGCTCCGATGCCGCCGGTCTGCTCGCCCTCGAGGCGCTCAGGGGCGCCCGACGGCGCCCGGGTGCCGGTTTCGGTCGGTGTGCTCATCTGGGTGCTCATCTGGGTGCTCATCAGACCACTCCTGCCCGGTCCAGCAGTTGCGCGCTCGCCTGGGCGACCTCGCGGGCGACGACCTCCTCGTCGACGCCGACCAGCCGTCCCTGCTCGACGACGCCCGTTCGCCCACGTATTCACCGTCCACCTGGAATGCCACCGGCCGGGCCGCGCGGAAGGTCAGTGCATCCTCGTCGTGGAGGCTGACGACATGGCGCCCGGCCGGGCCCCCGTC
>DATIOH010000069.1:0-7847 GCA_035473375.1 Nocardioidaceae bacterium
CCGCCGTCGCGTCAGCACGTCCGAGGACCTTCCCCAACATCAGGGTCACGGCGATCACGGTGAACGGGATGATCGAGACCCCGTAGTAGAAGAAGATCTGGCGATCGTCGTAGCGGAACCACGGCAGCCAGGTGGTCAGCACTCCGACGATCGGTATCCCGAACCGCCAGTCGCGACGCGTCAGCCAATAGCCGAGCCCGACGATGAGGCAGAAGAAGCCTCCCCACCACAGCACGGGCGTTCCGATCGCGAGCACCTGTCTGACGCAGCTCTGTCCGGTCGGGCAATCGGCGAGCACCGAGCTGTCTCCGGACGTCGCGTCGATTCCCAAGGGGCGGTTGATCAACAGCCAGCCGCCCGGGTTCGATTGGAACGGATGCGTCTGCGACGCGAGGTACGAGCCGGTGTGGAAGTCGTACACCTCGCGGTGGTAGTCCCACAGAATGTGCAGGTCGTGGACCACGTCCTCGAACTTGTTGGACGGGTGGTCGTTGACCGATCCCCAGACCGGCTCGTCGGCGCCTCCGACCGGCGCGAAGGCGTCCTCGAACATCTGCGCGTGGGTGAGGAAGCCCATCCAGCTGACGATGTAGACCACCAGTGCGACGAAGAAGATCGAGAAGGCCGACGGGATCGCGTCGACGACGAATGACTTGACCGGTGCCCAGCTGACGCCGAGCGACCGCCGCAGGCCGCTGTCCCACGCCCAGGCCAAGACCATGAAGCCGGCCAGGACGAACGCGGCGCTCCACTTCGTGCCACAGGCGAGGCCGAAGCAGACTCCGGCGCCGATGCGCCATGGCCGCAGGATCATGCCGCGCACCGGCCCGAAGGTGGACTCGCCTCGCTTCGGCGACGTCTCGTGCAGCCGGGCCATCTTGAGCCGCGCCCAGTCGCGGTCGGCGACCAGGCAGTGCACTGAGCACAGGATCCAGAACGCGACGAAGATGTCGAGCAGCGCGAATCTCGACATGACGAAATGCAGACCGTCGAGGGCAAGCAGCAGTCCCGCAACGCAGCCGAGCAGTGTTGAGCCGGTGAGCCGGCGGACAAGCCGGCACATGATCAGCACCATCAACGTGCCGAAGAAGGCCGACGAGAACCGCCAGCCGAGCGGCGTCATCCCGAAGAGCCACTCGCCTCCGGCGATCATCCACTTGCCGACCTCGGGGTGCACGACCTTGTTGACGCCCGGTGTGAAGATGTCCTTCGTCGAGCCCTGGTTGATGATCTTGTCGGCCTCGCTGCCGTTGTCGTCGTTGCCGTCGCTCACGAAGTTTCCGGCGTAGTGCTTGACCAGCAGCGAGTACGCGTCCTTGGCGTAGTAGGTCTCGTCGAAGGTGATCTTGTGCGGGGTCGTCAGCGACCAGAACTGCAGAACGCCCGCGAGAAGCGTGATGATGATCGGCGCAAGCCAGCCCCAGACGGGGTCGCTGCGGAAGTGGGCGGGAGTAAGCCGGCGTCGGAGTCGGGGGAGCGGCTCGCCGTCCGTGGTCTCGCCGAGCAGGCTGATCGGGCCGACCGGCCGGGTCTGCTCGTCCTCGAGCGGCTCGTCGAGGGGCGGGGCGGTCGGCACGCCCGCCATCGTACGAAACGCGGCTGTGGCCGCTGCGATGATGCGTCCATGACACTGGTGCTCGCCGCGACTCCGATCGGCCGCGTCGACGATGCGTCGTCACGTCTCGCAGCCGAGCTAGCCGGCGCCGACGTGATCGCGGCCGAGGACACCCGCCGAGTCCGCCGGCTCGCGGCCGATCTCGGTATCGAGATCGGCGGCCGCGTCGTGTCGTATTTCGAGGGCAACGAGCAGTCGCGGCAGGCGACTCTGCTCTCTGCCCTGGCGGACGGCCAGCGGGTCGTTCTCGTCACGGACGCGGGTATGCCGAGCGTCAGCGACCCCGGCTATCGGCTCGTGGCCGCTGCGGTGGCAGAGGGCGTCGAGGTGACAGTCGCGCCCGGGCCGTCGGCCGTTCTCGCCGCGCTCGCCGTGTCGGGCCTTCCGGTCGACCGGTTCTGCTTCGAGGGCTTCCTGCCGCGCAAGAGCGGCGAGCGGCGCCGGCGACTGGGCGAGCTGTCCGCAGAGCCGCGGACGATGGTCTTCTTCGAGGCGCCGCATCGAACCGCCGAGACGCTCGGCGCGATGGCCGACGCCTTCGGGTCGGATCGCGCCGGGGCTGTCTGCCGCGAGCTGACGAAGACCCACGAGGAGGTCCGACGCGGTGGTCTGGGCGAGCTCGCAGGCTGGGCGGCTGACGGCATCCGCGGCGAGGTCACGATCGTCGTCTCTGGGGCCTCGGCGCGCGCCGAGCCGCTCGACGACGATGAGGTCCGACGACTCGTCACTGAGGTCGTCGAGAGCGGGTTCTCGCGCAAAGACGCCATCGCCCAGGTCGCGCGCGACACCGGCCTGCCGCGCCGCGGGGTCTACGACGCATATCACCGCAGCGACTGACGGCAGCCTCCTCCGCGAGCGGTCACGTGTTCGGCGCGAGCGGTCACGTATTCGGCGCGAGCGGTCATGTGTTCGGCGCGAGCGGTCAGGTTGCTCCTGCCGGCGGGCGTTGAGATATTCCTGGGCCGTCTGGGGCGCGTCCCTAGGATTGGCGCCATGGCCGAGACCCAACCGTCACCAGACACCGCAGCCGCGGGAGCGGGGGCGACGCAGCAGAAGGCGTACTACGTCACGACGCCGATCTACTACGTCACCGCCGCACCGTCGATCGGGAGCGCCTACACGACGGTCATGGGCGACGTCCTCACCCGGTGGCACCGGCAGCGCGGTGAGCGCGTCTGGTATCTCACCGGCACCGACGAGCACGGCCAGAAAGTCCTCC
Source organism: Nocardioidaceae bacterium (assembly GCA_035473375.1). Taxonomy (GTDB): domain Bacteria; phylum Actinomycetota; class Actinomycetes; order Propionibacteriales; family Nocardioidaceae; genus DATIOH01. The sequence continues at coordinate 2,835 of DATIOH010000069.1, forward strand.
GCGCCGCTGAAGAGAACGGCATGAGCCCGCAGGCCTGGACCGACCAACTTGTCGAGACGGCGTGGAAGCCGGTGCTCAAGACGATCGACGCGGCGAACGACCAGTTCATCCGCACGACCGATGCCGACCAGATCGAGCGGGTCCAGGAGTTCTGGCGCCGACTGCACGCGGCGGGCGAGGTCTACGAGGGTCTCTATGAAGGGCCGTACTGCGTCGGTTGCGAGGAGTTCAAGCTGCCGGCCGACCTGTACCTCGAGGGCGGCGTCGAGTACTGCCGCATCCACGGCACGCCAGTCGACCACATCAGCGAGACCAACTACTTCTTCCGGCTCTCGGCTTATGCGGACCGCCTGCTGGCGCTGTACGAGAGCCAGCCGACATTCGTCCAACCCGAGTCAGCCCGCAACGAGGTCATCTCGTTCGTCCGACAGGGCCTCGACGACCTGTCGATCAGCCGGTCGACCTTCGACTGGGGCATCAAGGTGCCGTGGGACGAGTCGCAGGTCCTGTACGTCTGGATCGACGCGCTGCTCAACTACGTGACCGCCGCCGGGTACGGCACCGACCCCGCGCGTTTCGACAGCCTCTGGCCGGTTGACGTGCACCTGGTGGGCAAGGACATCCTTCGATTTCACGCGGTGATCTGGCCAGCGATGCTGCTGGCCGCGGGGCTCGAGGTGCCCCGTCAGGTGTTCGCGCACGGCTGGCTGCTCGTCGGAGGCGAGAAGATGAGCAAGTCGAAGGCCACCGCGATCGCACCCGAGGTCATCACCGAGACCTTCGGGTCTGACGCCTACCGCTACTACTTCGCCAAGGCGATCGCGTTCGGCTCTGACGGGAGCTTCTCCTGGGAGCACCTCAGCGCCGTGTACAGCAGCGAGCTTGCCAACGGGCTCGGCAACCTCGCGTCGCGGGTGACCGCGATGGTCGGCCGTTACTTCGACGGCGTGCTGCCGGCGTCGGAGGCCGACGGACCGGCCGAGAAGGCCCTCGCAGACTCGCTCACGACCACCGTCGAGCGCGCCGAGGCGGCGATCGACCGGCTCGCGATCCACGAGGCGGTCACGGCGGTGGCCGACTTCGTGAGCGCCGTCAACGGCTACCTGACCGAGCAGGAGCCGTGGAAGGTCGCCAAGGACGACTCCGACGAGGGCCGCGCGCGACTCGCGACGATCCTCTACTCGGCGGCCGAGGCTCTGCGCGCGATCGCGGTGCTCCACAACCCCGTGATGCCGAAGACGTCCGGCGCGCTGTGGGAGTCGCTCGGCGCCGATGCGCTCGGCCCGCTCGCAGAGCAGCACGTCCACGATGCCGGGCGTTGGGGGCAGCTGCCGGCCGGCTCGACGCTGACCAAGGGAGACGCGCTCTTCCCGCGGCTGGCCGACGACGACGCATGAGCGGGCCGACGCGCGCGCGACCGGCCGACTCCGTTCAAGGCGAGCGGACGACACAGCGTCCGCCGGCACCGGATCCGCTGCCGGCTCCGGTCGTCGACAACCACTGCCATCTCGACATCCGCGATGGCGACGACTGGATCGATGCGGCCGAAGCAGTCGCGCGGGGCGCCGCCGTCGGTGTGCCGCGGATCGTCCAGATCGGCTGCGACCTGCCCGGCGCGCGGTGGGCCGTCGACACCGCCCAACAGCACGACGCGATCGTCTCCGGCGTGTCGCTTCATCCCAACGAGGCGCCGCGCCTCGACGCCGCCGGCGAGCTCGACGACGCGCTTGCGGAGATCGAGCGGCTCGCGTCGTCGTCTGATCGAGTCCGGGCAGTCGGCGAGACCGGGCTCGACTACTACCGCACCGGCCCCGACGGCGTCGCGGCGCAGAAGCGGTCGTTCGCGCGGCACATCGAGATGGCACGTCGACTCGACAAGACGCTGGTCATCCACGACCGCGACGCGCATGACGATGTGCTGGCCATGCTCGACGAGCACGGCGTTCCCGAGCGGACTGTGTTGCACTGCTTCTCGGGCGACGCCGACTTCGCCCGTGCCTGCCTCGATCGCGGTGCCTACCTGTCGTTCGCAGGCACCGTCACGTTCAAGAACGCGACCTTGCTGCGGCACGCGCTGCAGATCGCCCCGATCGACCGGATCCTCGTCGAGACGGACGCGCCATTCCTGACGCCGATGCCGTATCGCGGGCAGACGAACGCGTCGTACCTTGTCCCGCTCACCGTGCGCGCGATGGCCGAGGCGCGTGGCGACGATCTTGAGACGCTCTGCCGCGCGATCGACGCCAACACCGACGCGGCGTTCGGCGGTACGTGGGGCTCGCCGACGTGACCGACTCCCGGCTGCTCGGGGCCGCCGATGTGCGCGCGCTCGCCAGCCGGCATGGCATCCGGCCGACGAAACAGCGCGGTCAGAACTTCGTCATCGACGCGAACACGGTGCGGCGGATTGTCGCCGCGGCCGGCCTTCGCGCCGACGACAACGTCCTCGAGGTCGGCCCCGGTCTCGGGTCCCTCACGCTCGGTCTACTCCCGAACGCCGCCCGCGTCATCGCCGTCGAGGTCGACCCGGCGCTCGCGGCCGCCCTACCGGCGACCGTGGGGGAGTTCGCTCCAGAGCTGATCGACCGGCTCACCGTTCTCGAGATGGACGCCCTCCTGCTGCGGCCCGACGACCCACTGCTCGCAGCGAGACCGACCGCGCTCGTCGCGAACCTTCCGTACAACGTGGCGGTGCCGGTGCTCCTCGAGCTGCTCGCGGCCTTTGACTCGATAGAGCGTGTTCTCGTAATGGTGCAGCTCGAGGTGGCCGACCGGCTGGCCGCGGCGCCTGGCTCGCGCGTCTATGGAGTGCCGAGCGTGAAGGCGGCCTGGTTCGGCGACGTCCGCCGGGTCGGCCTCATCGGGCGCAGCGTCTTCTGGCCGGCGCCGAACGTCGACTCGGGACTGGTGTCGATCGTGCGGCGTCCGCCGCCAGAGACGTCCGTGTCTCGCGACGATGTATTCGCAGTCGTCGACGCGGCCTCCGCCCAGCGCCGCAAGACACTGCGTGCCGCGCTGTCGGCGATCGTGGGCTCGCCCGCACGAGCCGAGGCCGCGCTGCGGGCGGCTGGCGTCGACCCAGGCCTGCGCGGCGAGCGGCTCGCGGTCACAGAGTTCGTGCGGATTGCCGAGGCAATGGCCGCGGCCCCGTAGCCTGTGGCCGTGACCATCGTGACCGTCCGCGCGCCCGCGAAGATCAACCTTGATCTTCGCGTCGGCCCGGTCGGCGACGACGGGTATCACCCGGTCGCGACCGTCTATCAGGCGATTGCGCTGTATGACGAGATCAAGGCCCGACCGGCCGAGCCGGGCGAGTTCACCGTGACGGTGACCGGAGAGGGCCACGACGTCCTGCCTCTCGACGACTCCAACATCGCCGTGGGCGCCGCACGGGCGCTGGCGGCAAAGCATGGTGTTGACGAGGGCGTCGCGCTCAGCATCCACAAGACGATCGCCGTCGCCGGCGGTCTTGCCGGCGGGAGCGCCGACGCGGCGGGGGCCCTCGTCGCCTGCGACGCACTGTGGGGCACGAGAGCCGCCCGCGAGGAACTCGCCGCCATCGCATCCGACCTCGGCAGCGACGTGCCGTTCTGTCTCGTCGGCGGCAACGCAGTCGGGACGGCCCGCGGCGATCAGCTGTCGCCCGTCCTCGGACGCGGTATGTATCAATGGGTGCTCGCCTACGCCGACGACGGCCTCTCGACCGCCGACGTCTATCGCGAGTACGACCGCCTCGCGAACTCGCCGCCTCGCGAGCCGAAGCTGTCCGACGACCTGCTCGCGGCCCTCCGGTCCGGCGATCCGTACATCGTCGGGGCGGCGATGCACAACGACCTCCAGGCAGCGGCTCTGCGACTGCGACCGTCGCTAGCGCGGACGCTGGGTGTCGGGGCCGACGCCGACGCGCTGGCGTCGATGGTCTCGGGGTCCGGTCCGACCGTGCTTTTCCTCGCCGCAGACGACGACCACGCCGTCGACATCGCGGTGGCACTCTCGGGCTCAGGCACGTGCCGGACGGTCCAGCGCGCGCACGGCCCGGTGCCTGGCGCGCGCGTCGTCGGCTAGCCGGGTCAGGTCGCGTCGACCTGCTCGGCGTCGAACGGACCGACGACGACTCGCAACAGTCGTGCCAGCCGATCGCGCTCGGCGGCCGACAGGTCTTTGAGTAGCGCCCGCTCGCGGCGCAGCAAGTCCTCGAGGGCCGCGTCGACACTCGACTGGCCACGCCGCGTCAGGCGCACGAGCACGCCGCGTCGGTCGTCGGGGTCGGGGAGGCGGTCGACGAGTCCCTTGTCCGTCAGCCGGTCGACGCGGTTGGTCATCGTTCCCGACGTGACCATGGTTTCGCGGATCAGCTGACCGGGCGACAGCTCGTAGGGACGTCCGGCGCGGCGCAGCGCCGACAGCACGTCGAACTCCCAGGACTCGAGTCCGTGCGCGGCGAATGCCGTCCGCCGAGCCAGGTCGAGATGACGCGCCAACCGAGTCACCCGGCTGAGCACTTCCATCGGCTCGACGTCGAGATCGGAGCGCTCGCGACGCCAGGCCGCGATCAACCGGTCTACCTCGTCGGGATTGCGGGAGCTGACGCGCGTCGCCATAGACAGAGTCTACCCATCAAGACTCTTGACCAACTAGTATCTTGACGTCAAGATAAATACATGGCTCGTTGGAATCCCACCACTTATCTCCAGTTCGCTGACGAGCGGTCGCGGCCGTTCGTCGAGCTCGTCGCCCGCATCGACCGCCCCTCACCCAGATCCGTGGTCGATCTCGGCTGCGGGCCTGGCCAGATCACCGCGATGCTCGCGGACCGCTGGCCGGACGCCTCGGTGCTCGGCCTCGACTCGTCAGCGGACATGATCGAGACAGCCCACGAGCACGACCGCGAGCGACTGCGGTTCGAGCTCGCAGACCTGCGCAGCTGGACAGCGGCCGATCCGGTCGACGTCATCGTCAGCAACGCCGCCCTGCAATGGGTTCCCGGTCACCGCGAGCTGCTTCCGCGCCTCG
>DATIOH010000070.1:0-5031 GCA_035473375.1 Nocardioidaceae bacterium
GGCACCCTCGTGGTGGTCGTCGCTGCCGTCGGTCGCCAGCGTCGTCCCATCGAGGTCGAGGCCTGATCGGCACCCAAAGTGGCTCCAGTTTGGCAACCCAAACTGGAGCCACTGTGGCGTCTCGACCTCAGACGCGGGGACCGAGGGCGTGCTTCATCGCGGAGACGTGGATCTCAGGCGCCCGCTTCACGCTCTGGCTGTCGACCCTGGTCAACGACACCGTGAGCGGTTGCAGGAACGTCACCGGGGCGCTGGCGAAGCAGCCGCTTAGGAGGTGCGCGCCTCGCGCGACCCGCACCACGTTGGCCGCCGCCGGCAGTGGAATTCCGGCGTCTGGGTCTATGGCCGACGTCGCCCCGACGTAGATCCTGGTGAAGTGCTGGTCGGTGACGAAGCACTCGACGATGCCGGTCTCCGTCTCCTGCACAGGCTCGAAGGCGCCCTGGAGGCTGATGACGTAGGCGCCGGGCTTGACCGGGAACCGGAACGCGGCCGTGTCGTCGAGGGTCGTGCCCGGCTGACCGGCGAGGAAGGTCTGGGCATGCGTCGCGAGCGACGACGCAGAGCGGCCGTCGAGCAGCGACGCGTTGAGGTTCTTGACCTTCGCCTTCGACGAGACCGAGAGCGACGGCCGTTTGTCGCCGCGCGACACGAGCGACAGTGCCGGCCCCGGACTGGACGTCTTGAGCGTGGTCGTCTTGCCGGCGACGTTCTGGTGACCGCCGACGAGACCCTGACCGGTCGCGGCGTAGGTGACGCCGTTCGCCGCGAGGGCAAGGATGGCTGTGCCGGCGATGACCGTCGCCGAGGTCCTCAAGGAGAGGCGCATTGGACTGTTCCTTTGCATGATGACGGAGGCGCAAGCGCCTTCGAGTGGATGTGGGATCGGCGTCCATCTCTACCGGCGCGGAGGCACCCGACAACAGAGCGGCGAACGTATATGAGGACCGCCTAGCACCAAGGTCCAACCCGGAGGCGACGGCACCGACGCGGCGGGAGGCACAGTGCTTATGGCGCAGCAACCGCCTTATGGGTTCAAGTGGCTGGCATGCTGAAAGCCGTGACCGCTCCTCCATCAACCCGCGTGGTTCGTCCTGACTTCCCGCTCAGGACCGAGCGGCTGCTGATCCGGCCGCTGACGCTCGAGGACGTCGATGCGCTCCATGCGTATCGCTCGATCCCCGAGGTATGTCGCTTCGTGCCCTTCGAGCCCATGGACAAGGACGAGATCGCCGCACGGATCGGCCGGCAGTGGGCCAGCCGTGAGCTCACCGACGACGGGCAGGTGTTCATCCTCGGCGTCGAAGTCGTCGAGAGCGGCATCGTCGTCGGCGACGTGATGCTCGCCTGGTCGAGTCGCGAGCACGCCACCGGCGAGATCGGCTGGATCCAGCACCCTGAGCACAGCGGCCACGGCTACGCCACCGAGGCGGCGCGGGCACTGCTCGAACTCGGGTTCGACGGCATCGGCCTGCACCGGATGATGGCCCGCCTCGACGAGCGCAACGAAGCGTCGACGCGGCTGTGCCAGCGCCTGGGCATGCGCCAGGAGGCGCGCCTGGTCGAGAACGAGTGGTTCAAGGGCGAGTGGACCAACGAACTCGACTTCGCGATCCTCGACTACGAGTGGCGTGCCCTCGACGCCGGCTGAGTCAGCTGGGGTCCGCGCTGATGTTGACCAGCCAGGCGATCCCGAACTTGTCGATGCACATGCCGAACTCGTCGCCCCACATCTGCTTCTCGAGCGGGACCGCGATCGTGCCGCCGTCAGACAGCTTGGCCCAGTAGCCGCGCAGCTCGTCGGCGTCGTCGCCGCTGAGGCTCATCGAGACGTTGGTGCCGGGCTGGTACTCCTGGTGCGGCGGGGTGTCGGAGACCATGAGCGAGTAGCCGCTCGGGCTCTGCAACCACGCGTGCATGACCTTGTTTGCATCGGGAGCGCTCGGGTCGCCGTACTCGCCGAAGGTGTTGAGCTGCAGCTCGCCCCCGAAGACGTCCTTGTAGAACTCGATCGCCTCGCGCGCGTTGCCGTCGAAGCCGATGTACGGGTTGAGACGGGTGGTCACGGTTGTGCTCCTCTGCTCGAACGATCCGGTGCCTGCAACCTACGACGACGCGGCGACAGTCAGGCACCGGGCGGCGGCGGGGACGGCACAGGAGATGACGGCACGGCAGGATCGGGGCATGACGGTTCTGGTCGCGTGGGATGACGTCGGCGGCGCCGACGGGCTCGTGCGGCTGCTCGTGGCAGAGCTGACCGGTCGCGACCCAGGCCCTGTCCACCACGTCTGCCCCCGATGCGGGAGCGTCGAGCACGGCGCGCCGTACGTCGATGCGGAGGTCGCCGTCAGCATCGCGCACGCGACCGGCCTGAGCGCGGTCGCCGTGAGCGCCGCAGGACCCGTCGGCATTGATATCGAGCGGGACATCGAGAGAGACGGGGAATCCATGCGCGACTGGGTGCGCGCGGAGGCTGTCGGCAAGGCGCACCAGACAGGCATCGTGGTCGAGCACCCGATGGACGCGCCCGGCCTCTGGATCGAGGACCTCGAACTGCCCAACACCGGCGGAGCCATCGGAGCCGTCGCGGTCCTCAGTGGGGAGCGTCCGGAAGTGCGGGCAGCGCCCCGTCGTGCAGCCAGGCCTTGAACAGCTCTCCGAGCCGCCGTTGGGCGAGCTCCTCGGCGAGCGCGATGAAATCGACCGTGGCGACCGACCCGTAACGATGACGCGCCACCCATTCGCGGAGGATCAAGAAGAAGACCTCGTCGCCGATCGTCAGCCGCAGCGCGTGCAGCAGCAGCGCACCGCGCTTGTAGACGCGGTCGTCGAACATCAGCGCGGGCCCCGGGTCGGCGAGGACGAGGTCCTGCGGCAGCCCGTCGAGCCGCGACCAATGCTCGCGCGCGTGGACGTCGGCGGACCGGCGGCCGCTGCGCTCGGACCACAGCCACTCGGAGTAGCACGCGAAGCCCTCGTGCAGCCAGATGTCCTTCCAGTTCGTCAGCGTGACGCAGTTGCCGACCCATTGATGGGAGAGCTCGTGCGCGATCAGCCGCTCGGCGTTCCACGAGTCACTGAGGCAGTTGGAGCCGAAGATCGACACGCTCTGCGCCTCGAGCGGGATGTCGAGTTCGTCGTCTGTCACGACGATCGTGTAAGACGCGAACGGATACGGACCGTAGACCTCGCAGAAGACGTCCATCATCTGCGGCTGTCGGCCGAATGCCACTTCGAGCTGACCGACTCGGTCGGCGGCCAGCACGACGTGCATCGGCGTCGGCGACTCGAGCCCCCGCACGACGTACCGGCCGATCTGGACCGTGGCGAGGTACGACGCCATCGGCTCGGTCTGCTCGTAGGTCCACGTCATCGAGCTCGCTCGTCGCTGAGTCGACATGAGCGAGCCGTTGGAGATCACGTGGTAGTCGGCCGGTGCGGTGATCGCGACCCGATAGCTCGCCTTGTCGGACGGCCGGTCGTTGCAGGGGAACCACGACGGCGCGCCGTGCGGCTGGGCCGCGACGATCACGCCGTCGGCGAGCTCCTCCCATCCGGCCTCGCCGACGGAACTCGCGATGGGCCGCGGATTCCCGCTGTAGGCGACGACAACGGCCAGCTCATGCCCGGCCTCGACCCGCGTCGCCAGCTGGATCTCGAGCCGACCGCGGCGGTGCGAGTACTTCGCCGGCGGCTTTCCGTCGACCGTCACCTTTGACACGTTGAGGTCCTGCAGGTCGAGCGCGATGGCACGAAGCGGCTCGTGGGCAATGGCTGCGATCTCGGCTCGGCCGCTGAGTCGGTTGCCCTCGACCCGATAGTCGAGCGCCAGGTCGTACCGCCGAACCCCGAACGAGTGGTCGCCGTGCCCCGGCAGGTACTCGTCGGCCTCGATCCGCAGCGCAGTCTCGCTCACTCGTCGGGCTCCACCCACGGTCCGATGGGATTGCCGATCCATCGAGTCTTGTCGGGCACCGACTCGCCGCGCATCACGAGCGACACCGGCCCGACCGTCGAGTGCCTGCCCAGCACAGCGGCGGGGAGAATCACACTGTTCGGCCCCAGCGTCGCCCCCGTCCGCAGGGTCACCGAGTCCATGCTGAGCATCCGATCATGGAACAGGTGCGTCTGCACAACGCACCCGCGGTTGACGGTGGCGCCGTCCTGCAGCCGGATGAGGTCGGCCTCGGGCAGCCAGTAGGTGTCGCACCACACTCCCCTGCCGATGCGCGCACCCATGGATCGAAGCCACACGTTCAGCACCCACGTGCCGCTCGCCGGCCGCGCGAACCAAGGAGCGGCGACTACCTCGACAAAGGTGTCTGCGAGCTCGTTGCGCCAGACGAAGCTGCTCCACAGCGGGTGGTTGCTCTCGCGCAGCCGGCCGACCAGCAGCCATTTGGCCACCGTCGCCGTTGTTGCGGCAACCATCCCGGCGACGAGGAGCACCGGGCCGACGACGATCGCAGCTGCCCACCAGCCGACATCGGCGGCAGCTCGCTCGACGGCGAACACGACTCCCAGCCAGATCGCGACGGACGCCATGACCGCGAGTGGCCGCGCGAGCTCGACCAGCGCCCGTGCCGTCCGCAGCCGCGTCGTCGGCTCATAGGTGCGGCTCTGGTCGACCTCGTCGGCAGATCGGCGCAGCTTCGTCGGCGGACTGCCGATCCACGACGTTCCCGCCTTCGCCTTCCTGCGCCGCGGCGCCGCCGACAGGACGGCCACGAGGCCCTTCTTCGGCACCCGGCGGCCGGGCGCCGCCATCCCGCTGTTGCCGACGAAGGCGTGTTTGCCGACGCGCACGGCGTCGACACGCAGCCATCCGCCGCCCAGCTCGTAGCCGCCGAGCAGGGTGTCGTCGGCCAAGAAGGCGCCGTCGCGAACCTCGCAGAGCTTGGGGATGAGCAACACCGTGGACGCCTCCACGTCTTTGCCGACGCGCGCTCCCAGCAGCCGAAGCCAGATCGGGGTCAACGTGCTCGCATACAGCGGGAACAGCCAAGTCCTGGCTTCGTCGAGCAGACGGAG